>CAZNEL010000001.1:0-58808 GCA_964572285.1 uncultured Dehalococcoidales bacterium
CCCGGCTGAAGTCGATGTCGTTGCGCTCATACTGCATATCTACCAGCTGGCGGAGAATTTCGTGGCGAGGGCGGTTATCACCACGCTTGAGGCTACAGACAAAGCTGCGGTATTCCTCGGGTTCTCCCAGACCGTAAATACATGATACCGAGGCGACAATTACCACGTCGCGCCGCTCAAAGAGGGCACGGGTGGCGGCATGGCGTAGCTTGTCAATCTCTTCATTTATATCGGCGTCCTTCTCAATGTAGAGGTCGGTCTGAGGGAGATATGCCTCCGGCTGGTAGTAGTCGTAGTAGCTGACGAAGTATTCTACGGCGTTATCGGGGAAGAAGTCCTTGAACTCGGAGCAGAGTTGAGCGGCAAGTGTCTTGTTGTGGCAGATGACCAGGGTAGGCCTCTGCACGCGGGCAATAACATTAGCCATGGTGAAGGTCTTACCGCTCCCCGTAACCCCCAGTAGCGTCTGGTGCTTGAAATCTTTGTTTAAGCCTTTCACCAGACCATCCACCGCCTGTGGCTGGTCACCGGTCATCTTAAAATCCGAGACTATTTCAAACTGTGGCATGGTTTTTGTGTTAGGATACCTCCGTGAACATCAACCCGGCATTTTTTGAGAGCCCAAGTACATGCAAATTGCCCCGCAAGCCGCTACATTCAGCGATTCGGCCTTTTCCGGGATAGTGGGAATTCTTAACCGGTAATCGGAGATGTTTAGCACTGCTTGTGACAGGCCAGCTGCTTCGTTGCCCAGTGCTAACAGGAGCTTATCCTGGCGGCAAAGAATTGACAGATTGTCCGCACCCTTAAGCTCGGTGGCAACAAGGGAGTAGCCGTCTTTTTTCAGTGCCTCGGCGAGCTTAAGATAATGGCTGGTTCTTCTGAGCCACACCGATAATATTGTACCCGCCGTTGACTGAACACATTTCGGGGATAAGGGGTCGGCGGACTTTTCAGTTAGAATAACCCCGGAAAAATTGAAGGCAGCAGCAGTGCGGATGAGGGAACCCACATTGCCGGGGTCCTGAATATCTTCGAGCAATAAGGTTTTGGTACCGATATTCTTCGGCAGATGCTCCGAGTACATGTCCCGAGGTAGATGGACAACAGCCATAATTCCTTGGGGTGTCTTTGTGGAGCTGATTGAGTGAAACTGCCGCTCGGTAACAAAGCGGATAGAATAGTTGTGGAAGAGAGCCGGCGGCTTTTCTATCGTTAGAATTTCAATTATTTCATCTGGATGCAGGCTCATAGTTTGTCTAATGCCCCTATCGCCTTCGACAAGAAAGGCTCCGGCTTCAAGCCGACCTTTTGTGGTGGCCAGATTTTTATACCATTTGAGGGGTTTTAACGGAGTGGTTCTGCTATGCAATGGAGCCAACATTACCTCTTCACTCTTTCTATTATACAAGGCATTAAGCTGAAATTGGAGACTATTTCAAACTGTGGCATACTAATAGTATAGCTTTTAGGGGGTAATTTATCTACCTCACTGTAAAGTGCCAACTGGCACTAAATATTGACAGATGGCATGGATTGTGGTAACATTATATTAACTGGAGCAGAACTGCTGTGGTTGTTAACTAATCAGGGGGCTGTACAAGATGGATGAGGAAGATGATATAAAAGAACAAGTCAGAAGCGAACTGGAGGGAATACACCAGCGAACCGCTGAGCTGGAAACCCTGATGGATAAGCGAAAGCACGCTGAAAAATGCTGGACGGAAGCGATGGCTATTCTGGTGGATAAGGTGGGTGCAAGAAAGGGTGGGGGGTAAAGAGGGATACCAGCACTTCTTTATAAAAATATCTCCTTTTCCATGTATCTTTGTCTAACTTGTCGTTAGTCGTTCTGGAGGATGGTTCTCATTATTTCTTAACAAGCAAAAGCATGTTATCGGCCTTATTATTTAAAAATATTTCCACTTCGGTAAGGCCATTCTGCTTAATGTGTTTTCTTATTTGCTTCTCAGTATGTAGATAAGTGAAGCCCATGCGGATAATTTCGCCGGCTGCCAATTTTATGCTACCTGGCTCGCACTGAATGGTAGTATCCCTGAGAATGCGTATCAGCTTTATTGTTCTAAATATATCCTCTCCCTTGCTCCCGATATTGATAAGATTGAGCTGGAAACTACAGTTTTCCGGGTTAAGGCCGCGCTGGGTTAAAGGAGAGATATTAAGTGCCACATTGGGTGGATTGTGGTATGCCCTGTCAAATGACTCTTGAGCAAGCTTCTGTTGTTCCTTATCAGTGGGAAATAAGTGGCAGTCGAACAGGAATAAATCATCGGCTTCAAGCTGGTTATAAACGCTTGACAATAATGTATCGGGCTCATAGTTACAAAAATTATTACCTAATAAACATAAGAGAACGGGTGGCTTCCAGCATTGTCGTAGTAACGCTAGTTGTTTCAGGTTACCTACTATGCCTACTTTCTCAACATCCATATCAATTACCCTACTGAGTGCCACATCTACCAGCTCGCTACTAACGTCAACCGGATAGTATTTTGGTGATAGACCTTGTCTGATTAAGGTCTCTACTAAAATCTGCTCCTTCTGTCCACTTCCCACGCCGATGCTGACTACATCAAACTTGTTTGAAATGTGTGATGCTATAGCATCTATGCTTTGCCGGAGCAAGTCAGTTAGTGACGTAGCTACTGTGAATTCTGCGGATTCATCGAGTGCAAGCCAGTTCTTACTTCCAGTGTCGCCAAGATATAAAAATTCGTCTGGCATTTCACGTCTAATAAGGCATTCGCAGAACTGCCTTTCAAGGTCTTTTTTGGTCAGAAGCTCAATTTTCTTCAACTATACTCCTTACTCAAAAAATGTTCTAAATAGTATAGCTGCTGGGGGGGTAATTTATCTACCTCACTCCCTTTATCCCCCTCTCCTTCAAAGGAAAGGGGGAGGGAATAAAAAAGAGAGGCGAAGCCTCTCTTTGACTCTCTTTTCTGTGGAGAAGGGGATACAGGGGATGGGGTTACAACAGGCAAGACGGCGCATAGCGACGGAAAAGGTCGGCACAGGTACACCGCCCCTTTGACAAATAAATTGCTGATTTGTCGATTGACTGTGCTAAGGCAGTCATCGCCCATCCTTCGATACGGCTTGGCTCATCTTCATAGTCTGACGGAATGCCCATTTGAATCTCAATGTGCTTACGTAGAAAGAAGCTTACAAAATCAGCAACTTGGATGAGACCGACATGACGAGAATCTCCGAAGTATGGTACGTCTATTAGCTGGTCGAGTCGATATGGCTTTTGATTATAACGGTAATAAGTGTCTGTCCACTCGGGTGGGTTTCTTATAAGTTTTATGAGTGCATCAGCCTCTGACTTTTTGTGGTCGAATATTAAGACGGTATGCCCCTTATTTCGCTCAAACAAGCTGGAATGCTTTTGTATGGCAAGACAAATGTGAAGAGCCATAAAGCGCCACGGAGTACCTATATCATTGGCGTGTGGCTCCTTATTAAACTCAGAAATGAACTTTTCTTTATCCACGGCAGAATAGACAAGCTTGTGATTTCGTTTGATGAGCCAGTCGAATATAATGCTGATTATTCTTGCGCGCTTGTCGCCAGGTATAGCACGCCATGGGCCATTTCCCGCATAGAAATCAGAGGTATGAATCTCTAGCAATGGCTTTCCTATTATTTGTGATAAGGCTCCGAGAAGTTCTACCCAATCTTTTTTGGTCACGCGCATTCGGTAAGCATCTGCAATTATACCGACCATTACTGCGTATGGTTCACTACCAGTGCCACTCTCATCTAGATAGCAAAACTTCATATCTACACCACTTATTCAGGTGTAGACCTACGGTGAGTCCTCACTGGGACTTTCTTATAGGTCCCATCTGTCTTGGCTCTCTTGTGTTCACGCACATGAACAATCTTTTTACCATCACTTGTTTTAGCCAATCCTCACACCTCCAGCAAATTAAACCCGCTTTCTTTGTCTGGGAGGCGTCTGGCGTTAGTGCCGGTGATTTCATATATGATGGCTTCGCCTACCAGCCAGGTCTTTACTCCGGGGCGCAGGCAGCCGGTTAGTGTATGCCCGGAGCGTCCGAGGGAGGCGTGTATATGTAAAATTGGTTTTCCATCTTCGTTAGGGGCAAGTATACCCACTCCCGCTACCTCATGGGCGCCATCAACGGAGAGTAGCATGGGTTGGGGAGGTTTCTCATCTGAATCCTTGGGGCCAACGACAACCTCACCGCTTCCGATTCCCCCCACCAGAATGACATGTCCTGCGGATATTCCCTGCTCCTCAGCGAAACGCTCAATACATCTGGGTAGCACATCACCATCCTCAAGCCGTACAACAAAGACTCGCCCGATATGCCCTTCACTTGCTTTCATTACCAGTCTCCTTTTACTTCCCCCCCAAATACCCTAGTGCCAGCTTTATCTTTTCCTCAAGGCTAATATCAGGTGACGGAGAGAGGGTGGCTAAGGCCTGGGTGGCTTCGGCTACGGAGTAACCGAGGGAGGTCAGGGCAGCTAAAACATCGGTGTTTTCTTGGGCCAGCTGGGCTGTGGGGGTAGCTATTAAGCCAGCGCCTATTTTCTCTTTAAGCTCCAGGATAATACGGCTAGCCATCTTTTTGCCTACACCCGGAACTGTGGTCAGTATTTCGGTACTGCCGGTAGCAATCGCCATAACTAGCTGCTCGATCTTCAAGGTGGAAAGCATCGCCAGCGCCAGCTTGGGGCCTAACCCGGATACACTAATCAGGGTTTGAAAAAGCCCCAGCTCATCAGACGTGGCAAAACCGTAAAGGGTGGCGTTATCTTCTCTAAGGTGAAAGTGGGTGTGTAATTTGACCTCTTTCCCAACGGTGCCCAGTGTGCTTAGGGTGGAGGTGGGCATATATACCTGAAAACCCACGCCACCAACATTAATGATTGCCCACTCACTGCCGATTGAATCTAGTTTACCATTCAGGCTGGCTATCATTGTCTCTCCTTTATTGCCTGGCCAGCAGACTATTCAGGTGCATCTCCTGTTGATGGCAGATGGCTACTGCCAGGGCATCAGCAGCATCATTGGGCTGCGGCACTTCAGTTAACTCCAACTGGAGTTTGACCATCTCCTGGATTTGCTCCTTAGAACTAGCCCCGTAATTGGCCACTCGTTGCTTTACCTGAGCGGGTGTATACTCATAGACTGGGATTTGGCAGGTGGCTGCTGCTAGAATGGCTATTGCTTGAGCCCTGCCTATTGCCATTGCTGCTTTGACATTCTGGGCAATAAATGGTTGCTCTACTGCTACGGCGTCAGGGTGGTGTTGAGCGATTATTTCTAAGATTGCCTGGTAAAAGAAACTCAAACGCTCCCCAATCGGGGAGTGGGTTTTGGCATTTATGACGCCATAGCTAACCGGGGTTATCCTGTCCTCATTAGCCTCTATAATCCCATAGCCCATATTTCTTGTGCCAGGGTCAATACCTAATATTCTCATGATATTGTTAAGCGAGATGATTCAGCTAAATTATGTAGACTGGTTATATTTCTCAAAAATTTCTTCGGGAAAATCAGCGTTGCTAGTAACATTCTGCACTTCGTCTAATTCCTCTAATTTATCCAGCATTTTCAGTGTGGTCAGTGCTGCCTTTTCCTCAAGCGCAACCATAGTTTTAGATATCTTAATCATGTCGGAAGAAGCTATGGGCAGTTTTTGTTCCTCTATAAATGCCCTCACTTTTTCCATATCTTCGGGCTTGGTGTAAATTTCCATGTAGTCGCCTTCTGCCTTAATATCGTCAGCACCAGCATCTATGGCTTGCAGCTCAAATTCCTCGACATCTAAATTAGCGATGGGAATGGTAATCAGACCCTTGGATTCAAAGAGCCAGGCAACACAGCCGCTTTCTCCCAGGGAACTGCCGTGACGGGAGAATATGTTCCTGACATCCTGTAGGGTCCGGTTACGGTTATCACTTAGTGCCTGTACCAGGATAGCCGTTCCGCCAGGTCCATAGCCTTCAAGAACCATCTCTACTAGGGTGGTGCCTTCTAGCGTACCACTACCCCGTTTAATAGCCCGTTCTATGTTCTCCTGGGGCATGCTGGCATCGCGGGCTTTTTGTATTGCTAATCGTAGACGAAAGTTTGCGTCAGTGTTACTGCCGCTCTCGCGCACGGCTATGATAATCTCTCTGGTTAACTTGGTGAAGAGCTGACCTCGCCGGGCGTCGGTTATTGCCTTTTGATGTTTAATTGATGACCACTTAGAATGTCCTGACATTTCCAGTTCTCCTTAGCCAGTTACCTCTTTTAATTTTAACACGGGATGCTCTAATGGGTAAAGTTGGATTATTGGTGAAGTAATTAAAAGTAGGAGAACAGGTTATCCAGTCTCTCCGATGACCATGGCAATAGCGTATTCTCTGGAGTGGGAAAGGCTGATGACGATTTCTTTTAGCCCGAGTTTCTCAGCCACAACTTGGGCTCTACCATAAAGATTGACTAAAGGTTTACCACTGGGGTGAGAGAGTGTTTCAATATCTTTCCAGCTAACGCCCCTGGCGCCTGTTCCCAGGAGTTTCATTACCGCTTCTTTGCTAGCAAAGCGGGCAGCTAGTGCCGACGGGTTCCTGCGGCATAGCTTAAGCTCAGCATCAGTATATATTCGGTTCAAGAAGTGTTCTCCCCAGTTAGTTACCGCCTCTTCAATGCGGGTTATTTCTATTATATCTACGCCGATATGCTGCATTTACTACTCTTGCGATGATGGTATTCGGTTATCTTGTTGAAGGTTAATCTCCTTGAGAATAATGTTTACTATTTCCGGCACTTTGTGCTGTAACTCAGCAGAAAGCTCTGTTCCCCAGCCTATCTCCTTGGGTTCAACACCGATAATGGTTGTCTCTCTCGGCTGGTTTTCCATTAACTTCATCATTTCCAGGCTTTTCTCTAGACCTAGCTCGTGGGCTGAAACCGTTTCACCGGATTCTATATCAATATCGTGGGGGTGAAATCGGTAAACTGTCCCCGGCTTGCTCCCGCCTTTCACAGCATCAATAATAACTAGTTTATCGGTACTGTTAAGGTAGTATGGTAAATCTGGAGAAGTACCTCCGTCAATTATTTTGATGTCTGGCGGTATATCCCTTTGCTGTAGGGCACGGACAATATGGATACCTATCCCCTCGTCTTTGAGCAGTAGATTCCCCACCCCGACAATGGCAATCCTAGTTTTAGGCTCATCCATATTGTTCAACATATCCTGGGCAGTAGCTCGCCAACCGGCATATCGACAATACGCGACGAACCGAGATGAGTTTTCATTACTACCTTGCCGGGATGTCCCTCTACTACTTCACCAATAATATTAGCCTCAGTCCCGTATTGGTTTTGCCTCATCTTAGTCAGGATTTTATCGGCATCAGCCGGGGCAACTATTGCCACCAGTTTACCCTCGTTAGCCATGTGCAGAGGATCAAAGCCGAGGAGTTCGCAGGCAGCTAGAACAGCTTCATTTGCTGGCAGGCTATCTTCTTCTATCTTAATGCCCACATTAGATTGCTGGGCAAACTCATTTAGTGTAGTAGCCAGCCCGCCCCGTGTTGGGTCACGCAAGCAGTGAATGTTAGTCGAGATTTCCAGCATTTCGGCTACCACTTTGTTTAGCGGTGCGCAGTCACTGCCTACGGGTACATTGAGTTCTATTCCCTCGCGCCGGCTTAGTACGGCGATACCATGCTCTCCCAGTTTACCATTGAGGATGATCTTGTCTCCCGGCTGAGCATTAGCCCCGGAGATATCTATTCCTGAAGGCACGAGGCCGATGCCGGATGTGTTGATGAATAACTTGTCAGCGCTGCCTTTATTTACTACCTTTGTGTCACCTGTAATAATCTGTACGTTAGCTTCGTTAGCTGTCTGGCAGATGGATGCTACTATCTTTTCCAGTTCGCTGGTGAGGAAGCCTTCCTCAATAATAAAAGATAAGCTCAGGTATAAAGGAGTGGCACCACTCATCGCTAAATCATTTACTGTACCGCATACTGCCAGTTTACCGATATCACCGCCGGGGAAAAATATGGGACTAACCGTGTAGCTGTCTGTGGTGAAGGCCAGCCGCCCACAGATGTCGAACACTGCTGAATCATCCAGCTTATTCAGAATAGGATTACCCAGGGTGGAAAGTAAAGTCTTTTCTATTAAATCGTGACTCAGCTTACCACCACTGCCGTGGGCAAGCATAATCCTATTCTCCATCATCAACTCCGTAGTGGTAGTAGGTAGCACAGCTGCCTTCAGATGATACCATGCATGGGCCAACCGGGTGCTCCGGAGTACATACCGTACGGAAGAGTTTACACTCCGGGGGTTTGTTAACCCCTCGCAGGATATTGCCACAAATACAACCCTGGGGTTCTTGGGTGGGTCCGGGATCGATAGTGAAATTACTCTCGGCATCAAACTGCTGGTATTGCTGCTTTAACCTGAGCCCGCTTGATGGTACTGAGCCTATGCCACGCCAGTTAGCCTGGCAAACCTCAAAAACAGTGTTCATAAGCTCCAGAGCCGGCTGGTTGCCTTCCGGTTTTACTCCTCGGCGATAGGCTATTTCTACCCGGGGTTGCCCGCTTTCAATCTGGTTTACCAGCATATCAATACAGAGCAAGATGTCCACTGGCTCAAAGCCGGATATTACGCTGGCAATACCATAGTTATCGGGGATGAACTGGTAGGGATAAGAGCCGATGATAGTGCTCACATGCCCGGGGCAAATAATGCCGTCAAGTTTAATTTCACCCATGTCCAGAATTGCTTTCATTATCGGAGGGCTAAGTTTGTGAAGAGGCAATACGTAGTAGTTATTTATTTTCTCTTGCTCGGCTTGCTGGATAGAGGCGGCGATAGTAGGTGCAGTAGTCTCAAAGCCGATGCCGATGAAGATGACCGATTTATCCGGGTTATCTCTGGCGATGGCGATAGCGTCTTGTGTTGAATAGACAATCCTGACATCATCGCCCTCGGCTTTAGCCAGTTGTAAAGAGGAGTAACTGCCGGGTACCCTGATCATGTCGCCAAAGCTGGTGATGATCACGTTGGGCAGGTGTGCCAGGGCAATAGCTTTGTCCAGGTCGCTACTGGCGGTAACACATACCGGGCAACCGGGACCGGAGAGCATCTCTATTGTTTTGGGCAGAAGCTGGCGTATACCGTGTTTAAAAATAGCGGTGGTGTGTCCTCCGCAGAACTCCATCAATTTTATCGGTTTGGTGGATTGGTGGTGAATGCGGGCGACTAATCTTTGAGCTAGCTCGCGGTCACGGTATTCGTCAATAAATTTCACTTAGTTCTCTTAACAGCTTGAACGTTTCTTCAGCTTCCTCCTGGTCGATTATATTTATAGCGTAGCCGGTGTGTAACAGCACGTAATCGCCAACCTTGGCCTCGGGAGTAAGCTGAATACTGGCCTGACGAGTAACACCGCCTATTTCGACTACTGCCTGGTGTCCATCTATTGACTTAACTTGAGCCGGAATGGCAAGACACATATTTTAGCTCCTTAGATTTTTTATTTATTGACCCTATCCCTCTTTAACCTGTCTTATCCCTAATTGGTTTCATAAACTATCTAACATCTTTATCTTTTGAATATTTACTATCCTAAGACTGCTTTCGTCATAAGCTGAATTAGAACACTCCTAAGTACATCAAATACCATGCCGCCACCCTTTTCCTTCATGATAGTTTTAGCTTTCTCCCATCTACTTTCATCCCTAGAAGCTTCAATAAATTCATGTCCTGCCCAAGTGAGGCGTTTTGGTCTCCATTTCGGCCCGCCAAAAGTAGATAGATCATTAGCTTCGATAAGCCCTGCCTCGTTAAGTAGCATTACATGATACGAGATTTGGTCAGGGCTATAGCCTTCTAATTCCAAATCAAAACCACCCAATTCATAGGGAGTATCTTCGAGCTCAAGTAGTATTTTCCGAACAAGATCCATATCACGTTTCATAAATCCTCCACTTATAACGAAGCTGTGGCAAAATTAGCAATAACAGCCTGGCCTAGAGAAATGCCACCATCGTTACATGGCACCTGCTGCTGGGTAAATACGGTAAGTCCGCTATCTTTAAGTAGGCTAATCGCCTTTCTTAGTAAGAGACGGTTTTGGAAAACTCCGCCGCTTAATACCACTTGGGTGATGCCTGTTTTACTGGAAATTGTTTGACATAACGTTTTTATCATATTTGCTATGGTGTTGTGAAACTTGGCTGCAATTGTAGCTTGAGTAATATTGTTTTGCAAATCAGACAGAATGGCGGAGAGCAAATCCGCTAGCTTTACCATGCTTATACTATCTTGTTCAATTATAGAGAAAGGGTAATATTTAGTTTCATTCGCTTCGTCGCTGGCAAACATCTCCAGTTCAATGGCAGCCTGGGCTTCATATTCTATCACGCCTCTGACATTTATTAAGGCTGACACCATATCAAAAAGACGACCACAGCTTGAGGTTGGAGGCGCATTAAGCTTCCGGTCTATTTGTTTTTTGATGATAGCTATCTCGGCTTTATCAATTTGCCTTAAGAAAGGCAGGGGTTGTTTTATAGCGTCTTCGTCGAGAAGCGTTAGTAGATAACTGATAGCGATACGATACGGCTTCTTTATGGCTGCTGCCCCACCGGGCAATGGTAGGTACTCAAGATGTGCCATACGGGTGAATCCGTGGTAGTCGGCTACTAAAAATTCACTACCCCAGATATTACCGTCACTACCATAGCCGGTGCCGTCAAGAGCTACGCCGATA
Source organism: uncultured Dehalococcoidales bacterium (assembly GCA_964572285.1). GTDB lineage: Bacteria > Chloroflexota > Dehalococcoidia > Dehalococcoidales > JAUVZE01 > CAZNEL01. The sequence continues at coordinate 10,794 of CAZNEL010000001.1, forward strand.
ACCGGGGTTTCCACTCCATTATCTACCATGCCACTAACGATGTGGGCATGATGATGCTGTACCGGGACTAGTCTGATGTCCTTCGATTTAGCGGCTAATTCATTGGCATACTTGGTCGATAGGTATTCCGGGTGCAGGTCGTGGGCGATAATATTGGGTTCGATACGAAATAAGCCTTTATAAAGGTTAATTGTATTTTCGAAGTGCTCAACAGTTTCCAGGTTTTCCATATCACCGATGTGCTGACTGGTAAAGGCATAGCCATCTCTGGTGAGGCAAAAGGTATTCTTTTCCTCAGCGCCACAGGCAAGTATCTGCTGGCTTTTGAACGGCAGGTGAACGGGGTATGGAGCGTAACTGCGTGCTCGCCGAACTAATTGTGTAACCCCTCTTTCCACCATAGTTACACTGTCGTCATAGCTGGCATAGATGTCGCGGTTGTGCATTAAGAAGTAATCCGTAATACCGCCGAGCCTTCTTATTGCCTCGCCATTATCCTTGGCGATAGGCTCTTCACTGAGATTCCCACTGGTCATTACTAAAGGTAGCCCTGTTTCTCTGAGTAGAATATGATGTAATGGGGTATAGGGTAACATTACCCCCAGATATTTCAGGTTGGGTGCTACAGCGGGAGAAACTGACGAACCGGTTTTCCATCTTAGAAGTACAATGGGGCTCTGCGGTGAAGTCAGCAGTTTTTTCTCTTCATCTGAGACATAGCAGTGCTTTTTAGCTTCTTCAATAGAGGCTACCATGATAGCCAGTGGCTTGGATGGACGAACTTTTCTTTGACGTAAAAGGTTAACAGCTACCTGGTTGGTGGCGTCACAGGCCAGAAGAAAGCCACCCAAGCCTTTGATAGCAACAATCTTGCCTTCTCTTAAAAACTTACTGGTGGTGGCGATGGCATCATTACTACCTATTGGGTTGCCCTGGTTATCAACCAGTTCCAGTTTTGGGCCGCATTTGGGGCAGGCATTAGGTTGGGCGTGGAAGCGCCGGTTTAGTGGATTATCATATTCCGCCTGGCATTCCGGACACATTTGGAAAGGGTTCATGGTTGTGCGCGGACGGTCGTAGGGAATATCTTTAATGATAGTAAAGCGGGGGCCACAATTAGTGCAATTGGTGAAAGGATAACGGTAACGCCGGTCATCAGGATTCAGAATTTCCTTCAGGCAGTCCTGACAGGTAGCGATATCAGGGGAGATGAGCTGGTATTTGCCTTCTTCAGCGACGCTGTGCCGGATTTCAAATGTCTCATAGTTGGCTGGTGGGCAACGAGTAGTAGTGATGTGTTCAATACTGGCTCGGGGGGGAGTTTGTTCTTGTAAGGCAAGCACGAATTGTTCGACAGCTTCGGCTTGACCCTCTACCTCAATCTTGACATCCTCTGAGGTATTACATACCCAGCCCTTGAGGTTATATTTAGTTGCCAGTTGGTAGACAAAGGGGCGAAACCCTACCCCTTGCACAACACCTCGAACATTTATATGGACTGCGCTGAGAACCGATGTCTTTGCCATTATTGCAAGCTGCTTCGGCTTTTCATCTCCTTAATCTGCTCCTGTAGCCAGGAGAGCCAACCTTCCAGTCCCTGGCCGGTCTTAGTAGAGACCGGGAATACCTTGACTTTGGGATTTAGTCCGCTAACTGCCGTGGTAAAGGAAGCAACGTCAAATTCCAGGAGCGGTAGCAGGTCAATCTTATTTATGAACACCACATCGGCTTCAGTAAACATTAAAGGGTATTTGTAGACCTTGTCATCACCCTCAGGTACGCTTAGCAGCATTACCCTTTTGTGTTCGCCGAGGGCAAACTCAGCCGGGCAGATAAGATTACCCACGTTCTCAATAAGTAGTAAATCAATATCTTTAAGAGGCAGGTTGTTTAGCGCCTTCTCAAGCATATTGGCATCAAGGTGACAGCCACCAGCGGTATTTATTTGAATTGCTGTCACCCCTTGCTTATTTATCTTGTCGGCGTCTATCGTTGAGGCAACATCACCCTCAATAACAGCTATCCTGATTTTCTCTTTTAAATGGCTTATGGTTTGCATGATGAGGCTGGTCTTACCGGCTCCCGGTGATGCCATCACATTTATGGCTAGAACACCGTGCTTGTCAAGCTGGCTTTGGTTCTTCTTTGCTATCTCTTCGTTAGCACTCAGAATGTCCTCGGAAATAGTTAGTACCTTTACTTCCATTTAATCCACCTCAATACTTTCTACAAAACATTCGCGCCCGGATATTATCTCTACTGTCTGCGCATGACAGTTGGGGCAAACCCAGATAGGGTTATCTGGCAAGAAGACGGTGGCACAGTTGCGGCAGCGTAACCGGGTTGGGGGGTGACGAAAAGAAAGACTAGCCTGAGCCGCGATAGTATCCTTGGTAAGGAAGCTAAAGTAAAACTCCACACAGTCATCCACTATACCTGACAGCTCGCCCAAAACCAGGTTAACTTTGGAAATCTTACTGGCGTTAACTGCGTTAGCCTTCTCCAGGGCAATAGACAAAATACTTTGGGTAATACTAAATTCGTGCAATATATTTCAATAACGCCTTACTATAGAAAGTTACTGAACTTCACCCCGAAGTTAAATTATAGTTTATTTAGGGGGTTGTCTTCAAGTTTTGAAGGCGTAACGTTATTAGTGATAGAATGAGGGGTAGTAAAAAGCCAGATAGGAGCTAACTATTATATAGGTACCTCAGGTTGGCACTATGACCGCTGGCAGACAAATTGAGTTTTAGGCAGGCAATCCCTTAATGCTAGAAAGGCTAAGAATGAAATATAAACTTTTGGTATTGGATATAGATGGTACGTTTATAGGTAAGGATGGGAACATTTCCGTCGAGGATAGGGAGGCGCTGGCTAAGGTTCGCCAGTCGGGTATTCAGGTTTCTTTATCTACCGGGCGGGTGGTTCAAGCCTGCTTGAAGATTATTAAGCAACTATCCCTGGATGGCTATCATATGTTCTTTGATGGTGCCGTGGTAAGCAAGGCTAGTGATGGTAGTGAGATTTATGTTCAGCCAATTAAACAGGGGGTGGTAAAGCAGGCGGTTGAGTTTGTACACCGGTATGACATATATCTTGAGCTTTTTTCTTCCAACCATTATTTTGTTGAGCGGGAGTCGTGGGCTAGCGAAATCCGCAGCAGTTTTTTTGGCATTGAGGCGACTGTAGTGGATTTCACTGACCTGTGGAAACGGGAAAGAATTGTCAAGGCGCAGCTAATTGCCTCATCGCCTCAGGAAGCAACCAAGGCAAAGAAATTCTATACCCATTTTGATGGTAAGCTTCGCTTTTCCTGGGCAAAAACACCGGCTTACCCGGATATTGATTTTATTAATGTGATTGCTCCTGAAGTGTCAAAGGGAAGAGCATTGGAAGCGTTAGTCTCATATCTGGGGATAAAAATGGATGAAGTTATGGCGGTGGGAGACGGTAACAATGATATCCCGTTATTAAAATCCGCTGGCCTCGCAGTAGCTATGGGCGATGCCCCCGACGAAGTTAAGGCAGTAGCCGACTATATTACCCTTGATGTTGACCATAACGGTCTAGCTGCAGCGATTGAGAAGTATTTGCTGTAAACCCCAATTACAGAGGGATTCCCTTTACTCTCTATTGCCATTGAGACTTTCTTTAATAAAGGTAGTAATCCGTTCCCTGTTTGTGGGCAGATTGGAGAATTGTTTGCCACAAACGTCACTAAAGCGTGCTTGAATTCTACTTGTTATTTCTTCCTGATTTTCATAAATAGCCATCACGTTAAAGGGCTCGCCCTGTTGATCCCACCAATAAATAATATTGGTAGCAGTCTGACACTTGCTATCGTTAGTTATACCGAAGACAAATAGGGGCTTAGTTCTGGTTTCAAGACGACAATCAATAGGATATATACGTCGTGGGTCAAGTTGAGGATGATGATATTCAAAGTTTCGCTTACTCTCAGGTACTTTTTCAGTTAGAAATCCTCTAAACTCCTCCATGAATAATGACCGCACCCTTTCCCGTTCTAAATATTTAACGTCTGAAATTTTAACCAAGGCCTGAACAAATGAGAATAAGGCATCACCGAATCTCATCTCTGGAACGGTTAGTGTAAGTTCACCTTCACGGTTTGCGAGCCCAAACGCACTTATTGTATTATTAATAATCTCCTTGTAGTTCCCTTTATGGAGATCTATAGCCTCGTAGCTAAGATGCATGATTGTATGTCCCTCATCAGTAAGTTCCCATTCACCAGCTACATTTCTAAGATAAACCACATAATGGTCTCCATCATCAAAAGTAAAAGGATGGTCAACAATGTAACGCATCAAGCCTTCTGGTGAGAGACGAACCTCATCACAAACTTTCTTTTGGAAGTCTTCTTCTATATCTGCTACATTCATATGACTACCCTCATTATAGAACATCCATTTATCGGCTTATTATAGCATCTTTGACTGTATTCTTTCTGTCTCAGGCCTTATGAAGTTACACTCATCCAATAATAACTCCCAAGCACCATCTATAGTGGTATACTTTTCAGTTAATTCTGCATAGGCATCTATATCCCAACCAGCCTCCTGATAGCGCTGTGTAGCATAGTGAATATGGAAGTTACGGAAGGAATTCCTCTCTATTTTATTTGTGTGCTTATGTACACCATTATATCTGCGCAGACGAAATAATCTCAGCCGTTTCGTAGGTATATAACCAAGTATCGCACTGAAATCTAATGGGTTAATACGATTTTTTCTGATAATAATCCTAAATGTACCTTTATCTTGTACATCTATTTCAAGCTCCCCTTCCTCATGTTTGTCAGAGTAAGTACGGGCTCGCGTCCGCAAACGATTTCTGTAATCTACTGGTAGATATTTGACGACTGCTATAAGTTCATCTATATCTCTATCTGACAGTTGTGCAACTGGCATTTTTGTATCCTATCTATCTAAAACGACTGTTCATATTAATTAATGCTATCACAACTCAGTAATGAATACTTTAGTTAGTTATTCTCTCTTTGTCAAGAGCCTGTCTCGCCTACAGATGCAGTTCTATCACATCGCCATCTTGCAAAATATGGTCTCTTTTTGCCATTACGCCGTCGTGCTTACCTGAGCCCCAAATACGGGCGTATTTTAGATTCTGGGCAAAATCCTTGTGGACTGAAGTGGCGGCATCTTCCAGAGTGCTGCCCCGGTCCAGTACTATCGGGTCGGTAAAATCCGGTTTTTGTCCGGGAACTTTAGTATACGCCCGGATAATGTTAAGTAATTGATAGATGGAGTGCTTGAGTTCTTCTAGATTAGACCTCTCTTTGGCTGAGATAGCAATAACCGGTAGTTGGTCTTGGTATTTATTTTGTAAAGCTACATAGTTTTGGCAGGCATGATTCAGGTCTAACTTGTTACCGATAATCAGTCCCTTCTTACGGTATAGGATAACTTCTTCATTATTTTCAGTGTTAGCTTTCCCAAGGATGATTCTTAATTCGTCTAGTTGTGCTATAATACTCTCCATTTGAGTTAATGGGGCGCTATCTAAGTCTACTATAACTAAAAGGGCATCTGCTCGTACCAGCATATGTCGTAGCCACCACTCAACAGGTTGGGGTATCAGTGGTGGGGTATCAATTAGCTGTATCTTTATATTCTCAAACTCCATCATCCCTGGAGTGGCACTGTGGGTAGTGAATGGGTATTCGGCTACGGTAGGGGAGGCATTGGTAATGCTGGACACAAGCTGGGATTTACCGGCGTTAGGTGGGCCAATCACTACTATCTGTGCAGCCCCCTCTTTCTCAATAGCCATAGATACCCGACGGGCGCCGGACTTTTTGACAGCTAACTGGTTCAGCTTGGCGATTCTGGTTCTTAGCTCAGCACGGAGATGGTCTGTTCCCTTATGCTTGGGCATGATAGCCAGCATTTCTTCCAGGGTAGCAATTTTCTCCTCCGGGCTTTTAGCCAGGCGGAATCTTTTTTCGGCTTCAAAGTATTGAGGTGGTAAATTAGCTGGCATGGTTAAAGGTGCTCCTTTATTCTTCTGGCTAAACTCTGGCTGATGCCTTTGGTGGTGGCTAATTCTTCTACGGAAGCTTGCTGGATGGCTCGGGATGAGCCAAATTGACGCAGCAGGGTGCGTTTACGCTGAGGGCCGATGCCTGTAATACCATCAAAGGCTGACGCAAAGGTTTTTTTCTGGCGAATCTTTTGGTGGTAGCCGAGTGCGAAGCGATGAGCTTCATCCCTAAGGCGTTGTAGTAGCTGGAGACCAGGAGAGTTGCCAGGTAGTATAATCGGCTTGGCTTCTTGGGGGATAAAGAGGTATTCGTTTTCTTTAGCCAGACTGGCAACGGGTACGGAATCGACTCCGACCTCGTGCATTGCTGCTTGGGCGGCATTAAGTTGTCCCTTGCCGCCATCAATGAGGACAAGGTCGGGGAAGATTGCCCAGCCATCTGAAGCGGAGGTATCACCACTCCGTTTGAATCGTCGCTTGATTACTTCGTGGAGCATAGCATAATCATCGGCACCGGACACAGTTTTGATTCTAAAGCGTCGGTAGTGGGCTGGTTTTGGTTTGCCTTTGTCAAAGACCACCATACTACCCACGGCTGATGTTCCCTGTATGTTGGAGATGTCATAGCCTTCCATGCGAAGTGGGGGATGAGGTAATCTAAGTTCTTGGGTTACTTCATCTAGAGCTGTCTCTAAGGCTCTGGGGGTGGCTAGTTGTTTAATTTTAAGTTGTGTCAAACCTTGCTGGGCATTTTCGGCTACAATGTTTACCAGTTGTTTTTTGTTGCCCCGCTGAGGCACTCTAATACTGACTTTATCACCTCTCTTATTTCGAAGCCAGTCCTCAATAACTGACTTATCTTCTACCGGATACTGGAGTAGAAGCAAGCGAGGTATAGAAGGAGTCGATTGGTAAAACTGTTTAATAAAGCTGGTTATAATCTGTGAGGGCTCTTCCGAGTGGGTGCCCTGCAGGACGAAGCTCTCTCGCCCGATTAGCTTACCACTACGGATAAAAAAGACCTGAACATAGGCTTGGTCTTTATCTTGAGCGAAGGCAATGACATCTTGCTCACCCCTTACGGTGGTAGCAATCCTCTGCCCTTCAATAACTTCATGAATTGCCTGGATCTGATCTCTGAACGAAGACGCCTTTTCAAATTCCAGGGCTTTCGCTGCCTTATTCATCCGGCTCTCCAGCCATTGAACCACTTTGCCCTGTTTACCTTCAAGGAAGAGAATTACCTGCTTTATTACCTCAGCGTATTCCTTTTTACTTACGGCACCAATGCAAGGAGCGAGACATTTTCCTACATGATACCAGAGGCAAGGTCGGGAATCAGTGCCGGTGATAGGTTTGGAACAGGAGCGAAACGGGAAAATTCGTTTTATTATCTTCATGGTCTGGCGTATCGACTTAGCACTGGCGAAAGGTCCAAAATAACGCCCTCCATCCTGTGTTAGACGTCGGGTAATGTATACCCTGGGCCAATCTTCGGTGGAATCTATCTTGAGGTAGGGGAAAGTCTTATCATCTTTAAGTCGAACATTATAATGGGGGTGGTGGCGCTTTATTAAATTTAGCTCTAGGATAAGAGCTTCCTGTTCTGTGGTGGTAACAAAATAGTCAAGGTCATGAACCCGGGCTACCATCCGCTGTGTCTTTGGTGATAACTTCTGGCCGGTGCCGAAGTATGACCTTACCCGATGGCGGAGATTGGTTGCTTTCCCCACATACATGATAGTACCTTCGGCATCTTTTAACAAATAGACGCCGGGATTACCAGGTAATTGATTTAGTTGCTGTACTATTAGGTTGGTCAATCTTTGCCCTACCTTTTGTTAATTTTAACATAGCCCATAGAATGGGCAAAATATTGGCGGCATTGATTTTTCTGGCCATTATGTTAAAATTAACATAATAAAAATTGTTTACTGTGAGGTGGAATTGTGAGACAGGTTATTGATAATTTTTTGAATTATCTGGCTGTGGAAAAAGGCTTTCCCCAGAACACCATATTGGCTTATCGGAATGACCTGAATCAATTAGCTGGCTTCGTTGAAGAAGAGGCGGCCAAGCGTGGCTCCATTCCACCATGGGCTAGTTTTGACCGTCAATCAATGCTAAGCTATCTGCTGGATCTGCGGCAAAGAAATTATGCAGCTACTACGATAGCCCGCAAGGTAGCAGCAGTCAGATCCCTGTTTAATTTTATGGTGGCTGAGGGTATTATTAAAGCTAATCCAATACAGGATGTACGCTCACCTAAGGTGGGAAAATCGTTGCCCAGGCCCATCTCGATTAGTCAGGTTCGCCTACTGCTGGAGCAGCCGCGCAAGCTATCTGCGTCAGAAGCCACGAGAGATAGAGCAATGCTGGAGCTGTTATATGCTAGTGGTATGAGGGTGAGCGAGTTAGTCTCGTTGAATCTGGGTGATGTGGATTTTGAGAATGGCTATGTTCGCTGTTTGGGTAAAGGGAGTAAAGAACGAGTTATTCCTATATATGAGCAGGCGGCTCTAGCTGTGAAGGAATATACAGAGGGAACACGTCTTCGGTTGGTACGTAAAAGTGATGAGAAGGCTTTATTCCTTAATGCTCGTGGTGAGAGACTGACCAGGCAAGGGCTTTGGCAGATATTAAAAGTCTATGCTAAAGCAGCTAACCTTGAAGTCAAGATAACCCCTCATACCCTGAGGCATAGCTTTGCTACTCATATGCTGAATGGCGGTGCTGACCTAAGGTCAGTTCAAGAATTGCTGGGACATGCTAACATATCTACCACTCAGGTCTACACTCATCTTACCAGCGAGCACATTCGGCGCACCTATGAGCAGTCTCACCCCAGAGCTAAGTAGGTATTGTGATAAATTCTTCAGTGAAAACAGAATGATAGCAGGTAAAGTAGGGGGCAGGACTGAAAAATAGTTTGTAGGAAGGTGATAAATGCCTAGTAAATCACATGGCGGACATAAACATACAGCGCAACGCAAAAAAGAAAAAATAAAGCGAGATTTTGCAGTAACCGGCGCTCAGCAACAGGGCGTAGCCCAAGATAACAGTCCTGTTTCTCAGACACCGGCACCTGTACCAAAAGTGCTGAAACCAAGAGCTATCACGTCCAATATAATTCAGCATGTTTATATCAGTAATGAACTACGCAGGATTGCTATTCTAGCCGGGGTTATGCTGGCAATCCTGGTGGTGTTATACTTGGTTGTTCCCTAGCCGTGGAGTTATCCAATATGGACTTTGGAGCGGCGAGGGCTAGGTTGATTGAGCAGCTTAGTGCCGAGATCAAGAGTGAACGGGTCTTGGCGACCATGGCTTGTATACCCCGAGAACGTTTCGTGCCAACGGAGAGTCGGCATATGGCTTATGCAGACATGCCGCTACCAATTGGCCATGAACAGACGATTTCACAGCCTTTCATTGTGGCTCTTATGACCGAGGCACTGGAATTAACCGGTGACGAAAAGGTGCTGGAGGTAGGGACGGGCAGTGGATATCAGGCGGCTATTCTGGCTGAATTAGCCCGGCATGTTATTACTACAGAGCGTTTGCCAGCGTTGGCCAAAACAGCCAGGGAAGTACTCAATAGTCTGGATTACAAAAATATTGATGTGTACGTTGCTGAGGAGACACTGGGTTGGCCGTGTGAGGCACCTTATAATGCCATAATAGTTACTGCTGGTGCTCCCAGGGTGCCTGTTGCCTTACTTAATCAGCTGGCCATTGGTGGACGGTTGGTAATTCCTGTAGGCTCGCGTTCTGTGCAGGAATTACGCAAAATTACTAGGCAGAAGAAAAAGAATGTAATTGAAAACTTGGGTGGCTGCCGTTTTGTAGCTCTTATTGGCAAGGATGCCTGGAATAAGTAAAACAAACCAGCATGAGAGCTTTGGAGAAGTAAGAGTAGCCAGAATCCCCAAATTATCTTGAGCTTATCATAAAGTTCAAATTATTTCATATAATCGGTTTTATAGGGGTATCTAATATTTTTCAAAGTGGCGTGGTCAGTGCGGCGTGTAGTATCAGTCCAAAGAAAATGAGGTAGCCGAAAACATAAATGCCCACCGCCTCCGGGCTATTTTTAATGTTGGTGAAGGGTATTTTGGGTGTTATCTTATCAAGCAGGTAAAACAGGGCTAGCCCAACAAGTAGGCTTATTAGGAAGCTTATAGCTAATAAACTCAGCTGCCTAAAATCAAAAAAGTATTGCAGTAGTGGGCCCCCAACTACAGTCGGTGCGGTAGTAACGCCATGGATGACCATACCAATCAGGATGAAAAACCCGGCCATGAATAGTCCCGTGGCTATTGGGCTCTCTCCGATACGTTGGCGCTTGGGGATGTGGGGAGTCAGAGCATCCATGGCTCTTATTCCAAGCCAGGCAAGAAGAGTGCAGATGAAGACTAACCATATGGTTCTAGCTATCCATAATACAACAATTAACCAAAACGGGGCGGTTAAACCTAGCTCGTACATTAAACTCCTCCTTTAACGGGTTAAGTCAATAGTAACGGTGTAACGAATGTTTCTATGATAGCTGCTAGCAAAAGCAAGGTAAAGGCTATCAGCAGGTATATTGAATTCCGCTTGAGATTAGGTAGTAGTAGACTCCTTCTTTCCTTCTTGAATAGTGCTAACATCACTGCAGTACCAAAGCTAAGTGCGGCTGCCTCACCTATAATCAACGCTGGTAGCTCGAAAACGCCATGAGGCAGCAACCCAGCTATCACGAACCCTAAGGATTTTTCCTGGACTATGATAGCAGATACAAAGGCAATGAGCCAGCCATTGAGTGTTAAAACCACGATAGGCCAGAGGCAGAGAATCGGGCTAAATATGAAGCTCGTCAGCAGGGTTGAAACGTTGGTAATAAAGATAAATGCAAAAACGATCGGCTGAGGCAGGGGTTCTAAAAAACCGGCAAGCTCCTCGAGAGCAGTAATCTCTGCAGAAAGAAGGTTAACCAAGCTGGCTGGAGTAAATAAACCAGATAAAAAAGCGATGCCAAATAATGCAGTAGCAATGATGAGCCACTTTTGATAGCCCTTATCAGTTTTGTAGAGCTCTCCTATTTGCCTTAATATATTTGACATAATTATTTATCTTCAGCAGATGGTTAACTTAAATGGGTTAGCATTTAGATCTTTTAAGTTTGAGTTATTATCATCTAATTGTAATTAAACTGGGTGGCGGGTGCAAGTATTTACTTTTCTACTGGGTTAGCTACTCAAATTGGCTACTTTTTCGTCGGTTCCTGTATAATAGATTAAGGAGTGATTGTTAGTTGAAGGGTAAGGTTTTACTGAGTTTAATATTCATATTGGTAGTTGGGTTGACGGTTACTGGTTATGCCTTAGCAACCCCATCGTCTAGCTTTAATGAAAAGGATGGTGAAGTCTTTGATGGCTGGGAGATAAGCCGAACCAGGGCTTTTGGTGAAGACGGTTTTTATCAAATATCTCAAACATCTTTCCGGCCGGTTATAGCATTTGAGAGCTTGGGGGAAAATGCTGACCTGGCTTATAATTCGGGGGAGCAAATTGCCGCTAGGTACACAGATGAGATACAGAGAGCAGAAGCTGTATTTAGCTTTGTGCGGGATAGAGTTAACTATACCTCTGATGGTGACCAGTTCGGGTATGATGAGTTTGCCCAGAATGCCGATGAACTGGCCATAGCAATTGAACAGGGTGGGGTTGGTTATGGTGATTGCGAAGATAGTGCGGTATTACTGGCGGTTATGTATCAGGGGGCTGGATTGCGCTCAGCGATAGCGGTTGGTTCCAGCCATACTGCTGCCTTGGTTTATTTACCCAACTATAAAAAGGCAACGGCGCTTCTTGAATTAGATGGTGAGACTGGTTGGGTATGGGCTGAGGCAACCGGCAAGAACAACCCATTAGGCTGGGTACCCAAAGAATATATCAATGTTGAGCTGGCTGTCTACGAAATATCGGAAGAGGCAATAAGTCAGCTGTCACCGACTACCGCACCCTCAACCGTTGTTACTAAAACAGGTGGGGGTAGTGGTGTTCAACCATTTCCCTTCTTTGGCATAATTGCCTTATTATGGTTTCTTCCCTTGTTTAGAAGAAGGCGTACTCACTAATTCTGACTGCGTTACTTGCCGTATTCTAGCAACTGCGATTATAATGTGGGAAAATAAATTGAAAAGAGAGCAGGTGACTAGATGAAGCAATATGGGATAGAAAATATCCGTAATCTTTCTTTATTGTCTCATGGTGGCGCTGGTAAGACCTCAATAGCAGAAGCAATCCTATTTACCTCAGGAGTGATTAACCGATTAGGTAAAGTTGGTGATGGAAGTACTACCTCAGATTATGATCCTGATGAGATAAAACGTAAGATAAGCATTAATTTAACTATGCTTCCTTGCGAGTGGCAAAATACGAAGATTAACCTCATTGATACTCCTGGCTATGCTGACTTTATTGGTGAGGTAAAAGCGGGTATGCGGGTGAGTGAGGGGGCAATTGTTGTGGTCTGTGCTGCCTCCGGGGTTGAGGTTGGTACTGAACAGGTTTGGAAATATTGTAACGAGGCTAGCCTCCCCCGTCTTATTTTTGTTAACAAGATGGATCGCGAGAATGCTGACTTTTACCGGACTGTAGATGAGCTAAAAGCAAAGTTCGGCCCTAAGTGTGTGCCACTTCAGCTACCGATAGGTGCTCATGATAGTTTCCAGGGGGTGGTTGACCTGCTAACAAAGAAAGCTTTTATCGGCCCTGAGGCAAAGGAATCTGAAATACCGTCTTCATTGCAAGAGCAGGTTGATTTTTTTCGAGAGAAACTGGTAGAGGCGGTGGCGGAGATTGATGATAGGTTGATTGAGAAATACCTGGATGGGCAAGAGCTTAGCCTGGAGGAGCTTGCCGATGGTTTGCGGCAGGCAGCAATAAGTGGGCAAATTACGCCGATTTTAGCTGGCTCGGCGATGCAAAATATAGGAATAACCTGGTTACTGGAAGCAGTTTGTAGTTATCTGCCGTCGCCTAAGCAGCGGGAAATAACTACTGCTGGTGATTCGGCTGAACAGACTGCACAAACTATTCAACCAAGCGAGACAGCCCCTTTAGCTGCCCTGGTGTTTAAAACCAGTGCTGACCCGTATGTCGGTAAGCTGACCTATTTCAGGGTTTATAATGGCACCATTAATAGCAATTCGCAGGTGTGGAATGCTACCCGGAGTGGGGGAGAGCGTATTGGGCAACTGTTTGTTTTGAGGGGTAAGAATCAGGAGCCGGTGCCTCAACTTGGGGCTGGAGACATAGGTGGTGTAGCTAAGTTAAGCCTTACCAGCACCGGGGACACATTGTGCAGTCAAGATAAACCACTAAAGATTATGTCTATCCAATTCCCTGAGCCAGTTATTAGTCAAGCAGTACACCCCAAAACTAAAGCTGACTTAGATAAACTGGGAACGGCCTTAACGAGACTAGCTGAGGAGGATCCTACACTTCGGGTACATAGAGATACTGATACCGGGGAAACCATTCTCTCCGGGCTTGGTGATACTCATCTCGGCGTAGCTGCGGAAAAGATGTTGCGTAAGTTTGGAGTTGGTATACAGCTTGAAACCCCTAAGGTTCCTTACAAAGAGACTATTACAGTACAAGCGAAGGCTGAGTATAAACACAAGAAACAGACGGGAGGCCACGGCCAGTACGGGCATGTCTTGCTTGATTTGGAACCTTTGCCACGGGATAGCAGTAATGAGTTTGCCGATAAGGTAGTCGGTGGTGCCATACCGAGGAACTATATTCCGGCGGTGGAGAAGGGGGTTAATGAGGCGATACAGGAGGGGGTACTAGCTGGTTATCCGGTTGTTGCCATAAAGACAACAGTCTATGATGGTAGCTATCATCCGGTTGATTCCTCGGAAATATGCTTTAAGATTGCTGGCGCCCAGGCGCTGAAGAAGGGTATGTCTCAGGGACAGCCTATTTTATTGGAACCCATAATGAGTATGAAGGTAGCTGTTCCGGAGGATTACACTGGTGATATTATCGGCGATCTTAATACCAAAAGAGCCCGAGTGCTGGGGATGAACCCTGAAGAGGGGACTAATGTCATTGAAGCTCAAGTACCTTTATCTGAAGTTCAGCGTTATGCTATAGACCTGAAGTCCATAACGCAGGGTAGAGGGAGCTTTTCCGTGATCTTTAGCCACTATGAAGAAGTACCGTCTCAGATAACCCAGAAGATTATCGCCCATAGACAAGCTGAAAAGGCGTAGGCACAGACTTCTATTTGCTACTGTATTTCTAACTGGCTCTGATCTCTTGCCTCATGAAGAGCACATAGCTTATCGCAAAGCAGATAGCGGTTATACCTATTAAGCCGGTAATATGAGGCCAGATAACAAGTAGGCTTTGACCTAAAGATAGTGGGTTGAGGATCATATACTGTAGTTCTTCACCTGCGGTTAGTAACCCGGCGCCACGCCATATTGGGAGGAGCAGTACCGTAGTGGCTTCTCCGAACAGTGTGTTGGGAGAAAGCCGCTGTAACATTAGGGATGCCTCTGTTGTCTTGGCTATGGCTGGTACTATTAAGTTAACCCAGAAGAAGCCAAAGAATAGCCACACGGCAAGCGAGGATAACAGAGAGGTAGCTATCCTCCGGAACGAAACAGAGAAAAGTATTGCTAAACCCATCCAGAAGGATCCATAAACTGTGGTCAAGAGAAGGTAGAGAAAGAGCCGGGTAATCTCTTCTGCATTTGGTGGCACGCCAATCATACGTAAACCAAATCCAGCGACGAGCAGTATCGTGGTGAATACCATGATAAAGAGAGTGGCTATACCAGCCAGAAACTTAGCATTGATGACATTATCTCGGTAAATAGGCTGGGACAGTACGCGGCTTAGGGTACCATTGGAGCGTTCACTGTTTACAGCATCAAAACCAAGGGCTATACCTATTATAGGGACAAAAAGAGCGATGAAGGTAGTCAGAGAAGGAATTGCCGTTCCTGAAGTGGTGAAAAGTTTCAGGAAGACAAAGCCGCTTTCAATACTAATGCCTCGAATCCCCTGGTATGAAGCAAAAAGACCAGCCGCACTGGCACCAATGACCAGGAGAAAGAATATAAAAACCCTTATGCTTGTGAAAAAATCAGCTAGCTCTTTCCGAAATATAGTTGCCATATATTAAACTTGCTCCTCTGTTAACTAGGCCTCACGGAAATATTTCATATATATATCATCTAGAGAGAACTCTTGAATCTTCATTTGGATTAGGGGGGTATCGCTGCCAACTACTACTTTGGCTATTTCTGACCGTAGATCCAAATCGGCGTTTACCAGAAGCAGATTATCCTTAGCTTCAACATTTCTTATCCCTGGAATCTTATTGACGAGGTCTATTAGCTTGGGGTTGGGGTGAGCGGTCTCTACTTCTATTCGGAAACTTCCTCCAGCGAGAGCTTCTCTACCAAGTTGGTCTAAAGAACCCTCAATCACTGTTTTACCCTTGGATAGTATGCCAATACTATGACAAACCCGTTGCACTTGATATAGCTGATGGGATGAGATAACTACAGTAGCTCCCATTTTCGGTAGGTTAGCTATAATGTCAAGTATCTGGTTTATTCCTTCTGGGTCAAGTCCGGAAGTGGGTTCATCAAGAAAAGCTACCTTGGGGCTTTTGATTAGCACATCAGCTATTCCCAGGCGTTGCATCATTCCCCGGGAGAACTTGCCCACGGCTAAGTTGGCTACATCAGCAATGCCTACCATCTCCAGTAACTCGTCAATTTTCCGGTTAGCCTCAGCATAGCTAATACCATTTAACTCGGCGATAAACATCAGGTTTTCCCTGGCAGTAAGGTTACCATAGAAGCCTACCTTTTCTGGCAGATATCCAGTTATGCGTTTTACCTTGAGGGGCTCTCGGGTGGGATTGTAACCATATACTCGGGCACTACCTGATGCTGGTTCGGTGAGTCCCAGTAACATGAGGATGGTGGTGGTTTTACCAGCACCATTGGGACCAAGCAAACCAAATACCTCATTCTCTCCGATATGCAGATTAAGATGATCTACTACAGTAGTACCGTCGTAGCTCTTAGTTAGGTCTTTAGTTTCAATGACTACCTTATCAGCCATAATTACTTACCGCCTGCTAAAACGCATAAATATGTAGGCCAATCCGGCAACAACCAGGACGATAATGCCAACTCCAACCCATCCCCAGACGGTGGGTGTTTCTACAGTGACCCTGATTTTAAGCTCTTCTTGCGAGGCTTGCTCTCCTGAAGCTCTGATAGTGATTTCATAATCCCCGGCTATAGTTTCCGGTGGCGGCTTTATATTCAGGTCTACTGTTTGAAAGTCAAAAGCGGGCAGTGATTCTACCTTGTCTGGGGAGTACTCGATAGTCCATCCAGTGGGTTTAACTGAAGAGAGCTTGATATTTTCGATATCGGCAGTCCCCAAATTCTGCACATCTATGGAAAAGTAGTTATCTTTACCGGCTTTAGCGGTGGTGTTATAGAGCTCACCAGACGGAGCTAAAGCCATAGTATATCTGGCGGTTATCACTGCGGTGAGTTCAGTAGTGCCTGTAATCTCACCGGACATTGCTTCCAGTGTTATCTTGTAATCCCCAGGCTCAGGTAATGGCCAGAAAGGTGCGGTAGCGGTAAGATTTAGCTTAGTTCCGGCGGCAAAACCTGGCTGAAGTGTAATTTCTCTTATTCTGCTATCTCCCTGATATGGTGGTGTTATATAAGCAGACCAGCCTTGAGGTGTGGTAATTAACAGTTCAAAGCTACGGGCTTCACCCCCGAGCTCTCCAGTATAATTGAACTCTATCTCAAACTCGAAGCTAGTCCCGGCGATGCCTTCTACTGCCGGATAGGTGACCTTCATCTCAACACTAGGCACCGGGTTAATTCTGATAGTAAAGTAGTCGGCAGTTTCCTGTACCGGTGTGGCACTATCTTTTACTTCGATGGTGAAACTCACAGTAGCTACCTTTGTTGGTGTACCAGAAAGCTCACCAGTAACTGGGTTCAAATCTAGCCCGTCAGGTAAGCTGCCTTCTGGTATGCTCCAGGTATAAGGGGTTGTTCCTCCGGAGACTTCAAGAGTAGCGCTGTAAGCTTCTCCTACTGTACCACTAGGTAAGTCAGCTGTGGTGATAGTCAGGGATTCCTCCTGGGCTAAGACGGCAGCAGGCTGGCAAATAGCCAGCAGGCTTGCCAGCAAGAGAAAAAAGGTGCAAAATACTCTTCCTATTTTCATTGTCTTACCACCTCGCATGAATTTTACTACAAGAATTTGAAATCAATATTACTACTGCGCCAGGAGTTCTTTAACTTTATCGGTGAAGGCGGGTAGTATCTTTTTCCAATCTCCAATTACACCGAAGCGAGCCTCTCTAAAGATGTTTGCCTCAGGATCCTTGTTTATGGCAATTATGGTCTTGGCACCACCGGCGCCGGTCATGTGTTGGCTGCTACCGGAAAGGGCAACAGCGATGTAAAGGTCAGGGGTGATAATCTTACCGGTGAGTCCTACCTGTAGCCCAGCTGGTACCCAGCCATTATCACAAGGTGGTCTAGTAGCACCAACTGCTCCCCTTAGTATTCTAGACAGTTCCTCTAGTTGTTTAAAACCCTCAGCGCCGCCAATGCCTCTACCTCCACTAACCACTACCTTAGCATCCTCCAGTTTTATCCCCTCTACTTCCTCGGGTACTTTTTCAAGTACCTTGGTTCTTATAGTTGAGGGTTCTATCCCAGCATCAACAGTAACGACCTCTCCCTGTCTAGAAGCATCTGGTTCTAGTGGGGGCATGGCTTTGGCTCTGACAGTTACAATCTGAGGGTTGGACTCATTGGTGAAAATAGCTAGGGCATTCCCTCCAAAGACTGGTTTAGTTTGTAGTAGACGCTTTGATTCAGGATCAATAGCCAGGTCTACGCAGTCCATGGTGGCTGCCGTATTAAGTCTGAAGGATAGTCTTGGTGCCAGGTCACGTCCAACGGAAGTTTGCCCCAGGAGGATAATCTGGGGCATTGCCTGTTCTGTTACCTTCTCCATGGCTTGTAGATAAGAATCTGTCTGGTAATCTTTTAATAACGGGTCATCGACCACATACACTTTGTCAGCCCCAAAAACGATGGCCTCTTGGGCTAGACTACTTACTTCACTACCTATTAATACAGCACAAAGTTTATACCCTAACTCATCAGCCAGTTTCCGGCCACATCCAAGTAGTTCAGTCGTTACCCCTGACAGTTTGCCTTCGGTAACCTCACCGTAAACTATTACATCTTTATATTCAGCCATAAAATTACCCTCTCATTATAGTGAAAGAATGTTAATAACCTGTTAAGAATAGCTACAATATCTTTGACTCTCTGAGTTTCGTAGCCAGATTAGCTCCAGCTTCTTCTGGGCTCTCCGCTTCGATAATCTCACATTTACCTTCGTGGACTGGTTGAAATAGCTTGATAAGCTTGGTACGCCTGCCAGGTGCTCCTACTTGGGAGGCTTCAAGTCCTATGTCGGCTGGTTTCCAGAGAATTGGTTCCTTTTTCTTAGCGGCCATAATACCGGTTATCTTCGGGTAGCGGGGTTCACCAAGTTCATTGCTGACCGTAACCAAGACAGGTAGGGATACCTCAATCACCTCATAGCCGTCAGCGGTTACCCGCTCTACTTTTGCTTTGCCATCACTTATGTCTATTTTTTTGGCTAATGTTATACTGGGTAGACCTAGTATCTCAGCAATACCCGAGCCAACTTGGCCGGAGTCCCAGTCAGCAGCCTGCCGACCACAAAATATGATGTCGTATTCGCCTATTTTTTTTATGGCCGTAGCTAGGGCAAAGGCTGTTGCCCAGCTATCACCTTCGGCAAAGGCTTCGTCCTCAAGCAGGATAAGCTCATCAGCTCCCATAGCCAGAGGTCTCTTTACCACCTCGCGCAGTAGGTTGGTACCCAAGCTTAAGACGGTTATTTTACCGCCCTGGGTATCCTTAATTCGCAGTGCTGCTTCTACGGCTTGTTCATCAAAGGTGCTGATTACTGGCGGGACGCCTTGTGGTGGTACCACTTTGTTAGTGGAAGAGTCAACCTTGAAACTGGCTGGGGGTGCCTCGGGGTCAATTACCTGCTTAGCGCAGACAATCATGTTCATTGTGCCTATGCCTCCTGTTTATAGCTTATGCTTTACTCAAACAAAAACCTGTCTATTCTAGCATCAGGACAGTTGTATGTCAAGCTGAGCACAGAAATATTGATATCGAAATGGGCACGCTACTTATTGGGGGATGGGAACAAGCTTACCACTCGATCTATACCACCCAAGTCTAGTGTCACCTCTATGTTAGCACATTGGAAAAAGCTATGCAATAGAGATGTTACTGCTTTTCTCTGTCCTTGCCCAATCTCTAGAAGTAGGTAACCTGTAGGGCGGAGCTTGTTTTTTACTTGACGACATAATTGACTTATCTTTTGTAAGCCATCCGGACCTCCATCTAAAGCCAATAGTGGTTCAAACTTGGCTGGTATTATTCGGGGTAACTCTGCTTTCCTAACATAAGGCAGATTGGCTACTATGAGGTCAACTGGCTCAGGTAAAGGGTTAAGCATATCACCCTGAAACAGATGAATCTCTTTTGCCACACCGTGTTTATTACAGTTAATTTGAGCAACTTCAAGGGCAGAAGCCGAGATGTCGGTGGCATAGATGTTAACATGTGGCAGGTTTAATGCCAGGCTGATGGCGATCGCCCCGCAACCGGTTCCAATATCAGCTATAGTGGATACTTGTTGGTTTGCAGCTGTACTGAGCGCTAGTTCTACTAGGAGCTCGCTTTCTGGTCTGGGGATAAGAACATGAGGATTGACATAAAAATCAAGGCCGTAGAACTCACGGTGTCCAGTTATATAAGCGGTGGGCTCATGACTGAGACGGCGTTTTATTAACTTCCAGAAGGTTTGCTCTTGCTTGAGACTTAGTTCTTCGTCAAGGTCTTGATATAGCTGAACTCGATTTATCTTTAGTGTATGTCTTAATAGCAGTTCGCTCTCAAGGGGGAAATCCTCAATATCGTTAGCCTTTAGTATTTCCCTGGCATGGCTGAGCGCCTGCTTCAAGGTCATGCCAGTTGCTCCTCCAGCTTTCTTGCCTGGGCGTTAGTAGATAGAATATCGATGAGTTCATCTAGTCCCCCCTCCATGATTCGAGGGAGATTGTGGAAAGTTCGACTAATACGGTGGTCAGTAACGCGGTCCTGGGGGAAATTATAGGTTCGTATCTTTTCGGAACGGTCACCAGTGCCTACCTGAGAACGGCGTTGTTTGGTTATTGCATCATCCTGTTTACGTTGCTCTATATCCAGGAGGCGGGCCCGGAGCACTGACATCGCTTTCAGTTTGTTTCTTAGCTGTGAACGCTCATCCTGACAGGTGGTTACTATGCCGGTAGGGAGGTGAGTAATACGGACGGCAGTGGCTACCTTATTTACGTTTTGCCCTCCAGCACCACCACTATGGAAGATATCAATCTTAAGGTCATCAGGATTGACGGATATTTCTACATCATCGGCTTCAGGAAGAACAGCCACTGTGGCAGTTGAGGTATGAATTCTACCTGAAGATTCGGTGACCGGCACTCGCTGCACCCGGTGTACTCCCATTTCATATTTTAATTGGCTATAAGCACCCTTACCTTTTATTTCAAACACGATTTCTTTGAAAGCACCGATGCCACTCTCGTTGCTATCAATGATGTCTGTTTGCCAGCCTTTGGTTTGAGCGTAACGGCTGTACATACGGAAGAGATCAGCGGCAAATAATCCAGCTTCATCGCCGCCGGCACCCGCCCGGATTTCTACAATGATGTCCTTTTCATCCTTAGGGTCCTTGGGCAGGAGGGTTAGCTTTAGTTCTTGGAGTAGCTGTTCTTGCTGGGATTGCAGGCTTTCTATTTCTTGCTTAACTAGGGCTGTCATTTGTTCATCTATTCCATCGTTGAGCATTGTTCGTGTATCTTCTAGTGCTTTAGAGGTTGCCTGATATTCTATGTATTTGGTTACGACGTTTTCGACGCTAGCCCGTTCTTGAGCTAGCTTTTGTAGTTGTTTGGGGTCAGTGGCTAACTCCGACAAGGATATCTGCTTGTTTAACTCTTCGTAGCGTTCTTTTATTTGCTCTAGTTTGTTCCACATAATCAGTTAACTCCAAATAGAATTATAGCATTTGCGTAGGTAGCGTTCAAAAAGATTGTTGAGGATTGAGAGAGGTATGAAATGTAGATAAGTTAAGTGTCTGCTTCTATCAGGGTTCCAGGCAGTATGTTACTGCCTGACTTGAGCTGACAGCAGTTAAGAACTACCACATTATCACCCAGAGACGAGCCTTGTGCAATGCAGTCGGCATTCAAGTGGCAGTTATTGGCTATGACGCAACTCTTTACCACAGTGCTGTGTCCTATGTGGGTGTTATCCCAGATAACAGAGTCTGTAATAATAGCACCCGACTGGATAGTGCATCCGGAGCCAATCACTACGGGTCCAGTTAACATAACATTTGCTTCGACATTACAATTATCACCGATAATGACTGGCCCATGTATTTTAGCTGTGGGGTGTATTTGACTTTGCTTACCAATCGGGCTTGTGGTCGGAGGAGTATAACAGGTGCTTTTACCACATAAGAGGTCTCGGTGAAGTTGAAGGTATTTTTCTGGTGTGCCCGTATCCATCCAGTAGGTAGAGTAATCGTAACCCCAGGCTGATATTTCCTGTTTTTCGGGTAAAGTGGCAAAAAAATCATGCTCAATACTGAACTTAACTTGGGGTGGGATGCAGGCTAGAATGTCTGGCTCGAAAATATAGGTACCGGCATTTATAAAATTTGTAGTAACCTCATCCGGTTTTGGTTTTTCCAAGAAACGAGTAATTTTACCGTGGACATCAGTTTCTATCAGGCCATAGCTAGTAGGGTCATCCACCGGGAGTCGGGCTATGGTTACTTTGGCTTTTCTACTCTGGTGAAAATGCATCATGTCAGTAATATCAAGGTCTGTAAAGATATCGCCGTTGAGCATCAGGAAGGTTTCATCTAAGTACTTTTCAGCATTTTTAACTGCGCCGCCTGTACCCAGAGGAGTGTTCTCAATAGAATAATGGAGTTTGACTCCAAACTGACCGCCATCTCCAAAGTAGTCTTTTATAGATTGCTGATGTTGGCTTAATGCCAGTACTATCTCGGTTATCTGGTGCTCACTGAGATGACGAATTACATGTTCCAGAAAGGGTTTGTTAAGTACGGACACCATGGCTTTAGGAGTATTGTAGGCGAGAGGACGCAGCCTGGTCGCTTCACCCCCAACCAAAATAATTGCTTTCATAGTATCTATAAATCTCGTCTATGATTAGGCTTATCAGGTACATTGTACCATAAATCTGATGGGTCTTTGCCTCGGTTGGCTACTATATATTTAATTTATCCAGTTTGTTGATTTCAAGATATGTTCATTGTAGAATGCTAATGAAATAATATCAGGATATTGTGTATGGATAGTAGCGTGCTTTTTATTGTCATTGCTTTAATCTGTGCCTATTTACTTGGCTCATTGCCTTCGGCTTATCTAATGGCTCGTTTCAGGAAGGGGATAGATATTCGTGGTGTCGGCAGTAAAAGTATGGGTGCCATGAATGTCTTCTATAAAGTAGGCTTTACTGAGGGTATCGTGGTATTGGCATTAGATATTGGGAAAGGAGCCGCCGCAATTGCCTTGGCCCGCTGGCTGGGAGTGCCGATGATAATTGAGCTGTTTGCTGGAGTGGCTGCTGTGATTGGTCATAGCTACCCGGTATGGCTCAAGTTTCGTGGTGGTCGGGGTGGTGCTACCACTATCGGTATTCTTATCTTCCTAATGCCCTGGGGTATACCTATTTACCTTGCCATTTTCGGGCTTGTTTTGCTAACAACTCATTTTCCGACACTCAGCTATAGTATAGCTTTTCTGTGTTTTCCTTTTATCGCCTGGCTAATCTATCATTCTGGGGTGCTGGTAGCTTTCTCGGTGGGTATATTGTTCCTCCCGCTGTTAAAGTATATTCCCAGAATAAAAGAGATGCGTGCTGCCGGAGGTAGCTGGCGTCATGTCTTACTGCGCAGAAACTTGAAGGATAGGTTATAGGTCAATATCCTCAGGCTCACCATCTGATTTTTCTTCCTTTACCCACCGTGTTCTTAGTGCCAGTATGGGGATAGCAATTGCTAATATAATTATACCTATCACCTGAGCCTGATGTAAGCCAAAGAGGAACGGTGTTCCGTCACGCAGGAACCCAATCCCGAGCCGCCATAATGAGTATAGACTAAGATATATCAGAAACAGTGAACCATCAGGTTTGAGACGCCTTCTTAATATGAGTAAAATACCAAAAACTATTAGATTGTAGATAATCTCGAAAATCTGCGTTGGCAGAACAGGTACTCCGAGCGGGGCGAGGCTATTAGGGTGAGTATAGACGACACCCCAAGGTAGAGAAGTTTGCAGGCCGTAACAGCAACCGTTTATGGTACAGCCGATTCTGCCTACAGCCTGAGATAATATAATACCCGGTGCTATCATATCAGCAAAATAGCTGAATTGGAATTTACTTACTTTACTATAAATCCAGATGCCCAGGGCAGCACCTAAAACAGCGCCATAGATAGTCAGACCGGCACCACTAAGGATTTGCCCCGGATTCTGAAGATAATACTGCCACAAGTCAATAACGTGGAGCACCTTGGCAAAAATTATTCCTGAAGGGATGCCCACCAGCGCTGCGGTCAGCGCGGTATCGTAAGAGATCTTATCTCCCTTCTTTACCTGCCATAAGGTCCACAACACTACGGTTAATACTGCCAGAGCCACCATAATGCCATACCACCTGACGCTTATTGGGCCTATGGTGACAATAGGATCCATACTTATGATAAACATCGTTCCTCCAAAAGATCAGCCCTTAGGAACATAATAACTCAATAAAGGCCTCGGCATCAAAAGGTGCTATATCTTCTATCTTTTCGCCGACCCCGATAAACTTGATTGGTATGTGCAGTTCATCGCAGATAGCCAGCACTATGCCGCCCTTCGCCGTTCCATCCAGTTTAGTCAGAAAAATGCTGTTTATGCCTACTGCTTCAGTAAAGTGTCTGGCTTGGGTTAAGCCATTCTGACCGGTGGTAGCATCGAGGACCAGCATCACTTCATGTGGTGCGGTGTCATCAAACTTGGTAGCTACCCGCTTGACCTTTTTAAGTTCTTCCATGAGATTAAACTTCGTATGCAACCTGCCCGCCGTGTCAATAATCAACTCGTGGGCACCACGGCTCTGCGCTGCTTGCATGGCATCAAAAACTACTGCGCCTGGGTCTGCTCCAGGCTGATGGGCAATAACATCTACTCCTGCTTTTTCTGCCAGTTGTTGGAGCTGGTCGATAGCCGCTGCTCTAAAGGTATCAGCTGCAACCAATATAACCCGCTTACTATCATTTTTTAAGCTGTAGGCAAGCTTGGCGATAGAAGTAGTCTTGCCACCGCCATTGACACCTACTACCAGAGTAACTTTGGGTAATGTTGCTGAATACGGCTTCTCTTGAACAGGAATCTTTAGGATATTGACCATCTCTGACTTTAAGATGGAGTGTACCATCGAGCCTTGGTCTATTCTTTCCTCGGCGATGCGTTTTCTTACCTGACCAATGAGTTTTTCCGTAGTGGCAACTCCCACGTCGGCGGAGATAAGTAGTTCTTCAAGCTCGTCCCACACTGTTTCATCTATGACTGTGCGGTCGAACAGATATGTTAGCCGTTTAAACCACGTATCACGGGTACGTTTTAATGCTTTCTCTGTTTTAAAATTTAACAATCCTATTCCTTCTATTCCCTTTCTTTTATAAAACAGTCTACTTACCCAGCAACCCTTGCAGCAATATCTTAGCGGCTTTTTTATCCAGGGGTTTATTATTATTGCCACACTTCGGTGATTGAACACAACTGGGGCAGCCGTCCAGGCATGGGCACTCCTTGACTACTTTGAGTGTGGCTCCCCATAGTTCCTCTATCATGTTAAAACCTTTCTCGGCAATACCGATACCACCGGGATAAGCATCATAGATAAATATCTGAGCTTTACCGGTATCAGAGTGGAAAGGTGTGGATACACCACCGATATCGTTACAGTCACAAAGAGCAAACAAGGGAAGGATGCTGATAGCGGCATGTTCAGTAGCATGTAACCCACCGGCGATGTCCCTTTGTGCCGCTACTATTTTATCACCAACCGTAGACGGCAGGTCAAACCATAAGGCAACGGTAGCAAAATGTTGAGGCGGTAGATCGAGAGGCTCCTCGCCGATTACCTCTTCAGTGAATTGGGCCTTCTTTCTAAAGCCGATTACCGTAGTGGTAACTTCTACTTCACCTAAACATACTTTCACCGGTCCGCAATTTCTGCTATGGATTACCCTGAGAATATGCAGTTCGGTGCTATCCTTGGTTTGAGTATAGTAGGTAACATTGCTTGGCACTACATAGGCAGTGCGACCAGCCAGATCAAGCTCAGTGACCAGAAAAGATTCTCCCTGGTGAAGGTAGATAGCCCCGGGATGTACCTGAAAAAGGGCTACGCTAGTTTCTATGGTTTCCAGCAGGGAGCCGGTTGAGGTATCAATAACAGCCAGGCTTTGCCCTGAACTGGAGCGGATACTGATGTTTTGAGCCGGGTAGGCGATACGGGGTGATACATACCACTTGCCTTTTCTTTCGTTAAGTAATCCCTGTTCGGTTAGCTCTGTTTTTTCCTGTATGAAGGCGGAGCTGAAAATTTTTTCATCATCGCTATTCAGCGGCCACTCCCAGGCAGCGCATAATAGGTGAACCCGCAAAATATAGGGGTTATCAGGGTTAATCAGAGCATTCTCAAAGCTTTTCTGGAAGAAAGCTTCGGGGTGGTGCATGAAATACTGGTCAAGCGGATTATCTAAACCGATAAGAAAACTCAGGGATGTTTCTCCACTTCGGCCACTTCTCCCTGCCTGTTGCCAGGTGCTGGCGATACTCCCTGGATAACCGGTAAGCACTGTCGCATCCAGGTCGCCAATATCTATGCCCAGCTCTAGAGCGGTAGTGGCTACCACTCCGAGAAGCTCCCCGGAAAATAACTCTCCTTCTATCTGCCGACGTTCCTCGGGAAGATAACCAGCACGGTAGGGTTTAATTCTCCTGGCTAAGGTTGGGCTGATTTCGGCTAATTTATTTCTGGAGTAGGTGTAGATAAGCTCAGTAAGCCGGCGAGTGCGAGCAAAAGTGAGACTGCGGATATTCTGACTGACTAATTCGCTGAAGAGATTGGTAGCTTCGCTATTAGCACTACGGCGAATACTCTTAGTCTCGTCGATTATAGGGGGATTCCAGAAAACAAAGTCTTTACGTCCATGAGATGAACCATCATGATCAATTACTTCAAAAGGTAGACCGACTAATTTCTCAGCATGCTCACCCGGGTTAGCGATGGTAGCAGAACAGCAGATAAACTGAGGGTTTGATCCGTAAAGGTGGCACAGGCGGCGCAAGCGGCGTAGCACACCGGCGACATGAGAACCAAAGACACCGCGATAAATGTGAGCTTCATCTATTACCACATACTTTAAGTTGTGTAGTAATCTTGACCAGGATGAATGATTAGGTAATATGCCGATATGAAGCATATCTGGATTAGTTAGTAGTACCCTGGTGTGCTTTCGTATTTCAGTTCGCTCTGCTTGAGGAGTATCACCATCAAAGGTAGCGATCATCTCTATTGTGAGATTGGCACAGAGTAAACCTTGAAGGTTGTGCAACTGGTCTTGGGCTAAAGCTTTTGTTGGAAAGAGGTAAAGAGCACAGCTACGCTGTTCGATTAGCATTGTTTCCATCACGGCAATGTTATAGCATAATGTCTTACCACTGGCACTGGGGGTTGATACCATGATATTCTTGCCTTCTCGGGCTTTGTTAACTGCCTCAGCTTGATGAGTATAGAGTGGTAATAACCCCTGTTTATTCAGGCGATTGTGAAGGTCAGCTACCAGAGGCTTATCAAGTTCAGCATGATTGGCCTGGCGAGGAGGAATATGTTCGACATGGACAATCTGAGAGCGATAGGCAGGTTGATTAATGAGATGATTGAGGAAAGTAGTGGCGTTCATTGCGGCCTTGCTCATAAGGCGGTTAGCAGTTCAATTTCGTAATTGAGTATTTCCACCTCAAACCGCCCGTTTACAATAAAGTCTACTACCTTTGATAGGACTTCATTAGCATGACGGTTATTATTGCTGACATAACAAATGCCGAGGGTGGCCAACTGCCATAGTTCCTGGTCATCAATCTCGGCAACAGAAACATCAAACCTGTTTTTGATCCGAGAAACAATGGATTTTAATACCCGCCTCTTACCTTTAAGAGATAGATTTTCCGGCAAACGAAGCTCAATCCTGCACACACCAACATTCATTACCATCTAACCGGGACAGATAGTGGTAGAGTGAGGCGGGTATTATATTCTTATACGGAAGTTACCTTACACGGATGATCTATGCTTTTCGTAACACTCTTTGCAATAGACCGGACGGTCTTCCCTGGGCTGAAACGGCACTGTGGTTTCACATCCGCAATCAGCGCAGATTACAGTGAACGTCTGTCTTGGCTGATTATAGCCGCCACCCTGTCGGTCTCTTCGCTTGGCTGTTCGACATTCCGAACAGCGGCTAGGTTCATTCTGCAATCCGTGGGATAGATAGAACTCTTGCTCACCAACGGTAAAAGTGAACTCTTGTCCACAGTCACGGCATGTTAGAGTTTTGTCTTCCAGAGCCATAAAACTACACCTCCTTGTATTTTATCGTCCTTTGTTCCTGATGTAGTCTCTGGCTGAAAAACCCTGTGCCGAATTGATTTGTCAGGTGTTAACCGGGTTCTAACTGAGAAACAACATTGAACCAAGGTACTACAATATATACTATACACCCTGCAGGCGGGTGTAGTCAAGTAAGTGTACGTGTTTATATGACTAATGGTATTGTGCTTGCATACTAAACCTGATTATGGTATAATCCCATATAGAATGTGGGGAATTCGAGTGGGTTTTATTCCCACTTTTTTGTTTGTCGTAAAATAATGGTATCGGGGGGTCTATTTCGAGATGAAAAGTGACTTTCTTCTCGCTATTACCCAGCTCTCGGCTGAAAAAAACCTGTCTAAAGAGGTAGTACTTAAGGCAGTAGAGACGGCACTGGTATCAGCTTATAAGAAAGATAGTTTCGCAGCCAATCAGAGTATTTCAGTTAGGCTTGATCCTAGCACTGGTCGAGTCAAAGTGTGGGCCAAGAAGGTTACAGTTGAGCAACCTTCCGATACTCGTTGCGAGATAGCTCTAGATGAAGCATGTAAATTTAAGCCAGATGCACAAATTGGCGACATTATTGAAGTGGAAGCTACCCCACATAATGCTGGGCGTATTGCTGCCCAAACGGCAAAGCAGGTTATTCTACAGCGTCTTAATGAGGCGGAGCATAGTGCCATATTTGAGGAATACGCTGACAAAGAAGGCGATATCGTCACCGGGTTAGTGCAGCGTATTGAGCCAAGGCAAGTCACCATTGATTTAGGTAGAGCTGAGGCGATATTACCTGCTGTTGAGCAAGCACGTAATGAAAGGTACCGGGTGGGGCAAAGGCTCAAGGTCTGCTTGTTGGAGGTAATTCAGACTAGTAGAGGACCTCGAGTAGTGGTATCGCGTTCTCACCCAGATCTGGTTCGTCGGCTTTTTGAGTTGGAGATTCCTGAAGTTTTTAACGGAATAGTGGAGATAAAAGCGATTGCCCGTGAAGCTGGTTATCGGAGTAAAGTAGCAGTAGCGGCAAAACAGGATGGCATTGACCCTGTTGGTTGCTGCGTTGGGCTTCGCGGTATCAGAATACAGAATATCGTCAATGAGTTAAGTGGTGAAAAACTGGATGTCGTTAGGTGGAATCCAGATGCCTCCGTATTTATTACTAGTGCTCTTAGCCCAGCCCAGGTACTAAGCGTTGAGCTAGATAAAGAGAATGGTATAGCCACCGTGATTGTCCCTGACAAGCAACTTTCCTTGGCCATTGGTAAAGAGGGACAAAATGCTAGGCTGGCAGCTAGACTCAGCGGATGGAGAATTGATATTAAGAGTGCTTCAGCAGTTGAGGCAGAAAAGGTAGAAAGAATAGCTGAAGCCAAGCCGACTACCGAGGAGGCAGAGCCGTTAACTGAAATCGAAGAAGAGGCTATAATTAGTGAGGAAATTCCTGCTGAGATACCAGCTATTGAGGAACCGGAACCAGCTTTAGCGCCTAGTGAGGTTCCTCCAGGGGAAGTGGCTGAGCTATTACCAGCTCTAGATAGCACCTCTGTTCCCGAGGAAGTTTACCTTGGTGAGCGAGCAGTTGAAGAAAAACCCCAACTGAGGTTTGCCGAGGAGATCCTGGCAGTTGGTCCGAGCAAACCTGAGCCTAAATCAAGGAAGAAGAAAAAGAAAGTAGTCCGTGGTAAAGTAATTAATGAGGACAGTATCCGAGGTGCCAAGCTACGTCGAAGCACGGAGTTTATTGATGATGAGGGATACTAAGCAGCGCGTACCAAAGCGGACCTGTGTAGCCTGTCGTAGGGTAGGTGCCAAACACGAACTAATCAGACTAGTGCGTGTTTCTGATGGTAGCGTGGAGGTTGATGCTAGCGGCAAGAAAGCAGGACGAGGTGCTTATTTATGCCAAATACAAGACTGTTGGGAAATTGGGCTAACAGGTGGTCGTCTAGAGTATACTTTACGAACCACCCTCACCCAAGATAACCGTGAGCAGCTTATTAAGCATGGAGAAGCCCTCTTGAAACAAGGTCAAATACTACAAGACCAGCTGGTGACCTGGAAAGAGGAATAGCGTATTGAGAAGGAGTCAATCATTGGCGAAGATAAGTAAACCGAGTGAAGCTCTGAAGCCTTTAGCTGAAGAGGTTAGTAATGCTTCTTCAGCACCTGAAATTCACTCCATTGAGGTTCCAAAATCGTTAAGCGTGAGGCGCTTGGCTGAGCTCCTTCACATAAGTGCCATTGATATTATTAAGCAACTGATGAGAAATGGCATTATGGCTAACATTAATCAGCTCATCGATTACGAGGCAGCGGCAGCAGTGGCC
This sequence comes from uncultured Dehalococcoidales bacterium, assembly GCA_964572285.1. Classification (GTDB taxonomy): domain Bacteria; phylum Chloroflexota; class Dehalococcoidia; order Dehalococcoidales; family JAUVZE01; genus CAZNEL01. The sequence continues at coordinate 41,073 of CAZNEL010000001.1, forward strand.
ACCGCCACCGGTTATGAAGTACATCTGAAACCTCAGACAGGGCGAAAATTAGCTAGTGCTATGTCTGAGGTTAAGCGACGTCAGCAGCTTCGAGATAAGGAATTAGGTCAACTGCAACCACGTCCCCCCATAGTTACTATTATGGGACATGTTGACCATGGCAAGACCAGACTTCTTGATGCCATCCGGCAGACCAATGTAATGGCTAGAGAAGCTGGGGGTATTACCCAACATATTGGTGCTTATCAAGTAGAGGTCAATGGCCAGAAGATTACCTTCCTGGATACCCCAGGCCATGAAGCTTTTACCGCTATGCGGGCTCACGGCGCACATGTAACTGACATCGCTATTTTGGTGGTAGCGGCCGATGACGGGGTAATGCCGCAAACTTTAGAAGCTATAAATCACGTCCGGGCAGCCGGAGTTCCTATTGTAGTGGCTATCAATAAGATTGATAAATCCAACGCTAATCCAGAACTTGTTAAGCAGCAGCTAGCTGATGCTGGATTGCTTATCGAAGAATGGGGGGGCGATATTGTCTGCGTTCTCGTTTCAGCCAAAGAGAAGACGGGCATCACCGAACTATTGGAGAACCTGCTGTTAGTAGCTGAGATAGGGGAGCTTCAAGCAAATCCTGGTCAACCTGCGGTGGGGGTAGTGATTGAAGCGAAAATGGATAAGACCAAGGGATCATTGGCTACAGTCTTGGTTCATACTGGTACCTTAAGACTGGGTGATACGGTAGTGGTGGGCATTACCTGGGGTAGGCTAAAGGCTATGTACAATTACACGGGCAAACAAATAAAAAAAGCTGGGCCAGCTACTCCCGTTGAGCTTCTTGGCCTAAATGATGTTCCTCGCGTGGGAGATACACTGACCGTGGTGGCTGGTGAGCATCAAGCTCGAGCTTTAATACAAGAGCGCTTGCAAGCGGCGCAGAAAAAGTCAATACGCCTGGATAACCTATATGATCATATAAGTGCCGGTAATATCAAAGAGCTTAATGTTATTCTTAAAACTGATGTTCAGGGTAGTATTGAACCGGTCAGGAATTCTTTGGAACAATTGGACACAGAGAAGATGAGAGTCAGGATTATCCATAGTGGCAATGGTAATATTACTGAGAACGATGTTATGTTGGCGGCTGCCTCTAAGGGACTTATCGTTGGTTTTGGTGTTTCCTCAGAAACAGGGGCACGACGGTTAGCTAATGTGGAAGGTGTAGATATTCGTCACTATGATATCATTTACAATTTAATAGATGATGTGGATAAAGCTCTTAAGGGTCTTCTCGAGCCAACTTATGTTGAGGTTATCGAAGGACGGGCCGATGTTCGGGCTGTCTTTTCAAAAAGTAAGAAAGATAGGGTGGCTGGTGCCTATGTTACTGAAGGTAAGATAAACCGTGCTAGTTCAGTTAGAGTGAGGCGTCAGGAACAGGTGGTATCGGAATCTGTAGTTAGTAGCCTGAGGCGTTTTAAGGACGATGTTAAGGAAGTAGCCACTGGCTATGAGTGTGGTATCAGTATCAAAGACTTTGAGAACTTTGAAGTTGGTGACATACTGGAATTCTTCCGGACTGAAAAATCAAGCTAAGTAGACTATATCGTAATGGTAGGAACGCATCTAAGGAGGTGCTAACTATGACTCGCCGTGTTCAACGGCTGAACAACCTTATGCGTCATGAGATTAGTGAATTACTGCAACGCCAAGCCAAAGACCCTAGGCTTGGTAATTTTATTGCTGTTACTGAAGTATCTATCACGCCTGACCTGCGATCTGCCAAGATATTCGTAAGCCATATAGGTAATGAAGAACAAAAACAGGAGACAATGAACGCATTGACTGCCGCTTCCAGTTTTTTCCGTAGAGAACTAGCTCAACGAATAAGGTTGCGGCATATGCCGGAACTAACCTTTCAATGGGATGATTCTATTGAGCGGGGGGCTCACCTCTTAGATTTAATCGATCAGGTCACCACTGAGAAAACTGCTCAACAAGATAGTAGTTAAAGATGCATGGCATACTAAATATTGCCAAGCCCCAGGGTATGACCTCTTTCAATGTTGTGTCTATAGTGAGACGCTTGAGTGGTGAAAGGCGCGTGGGTCATGCCGGGACCCTTGACCCGGCGGCTACCGGTGTTCTGCCAGTTTGTCTGGGACAGGGAACACGGGTCGTCGAGTTTTTGGTGGATGCCAGTAAGTCTTATCGGGCCGAAATAGAATTGGGCATGGCCACCGATACCTATGACGCTAGTGGTAAAGTCATCCAGACATGGGACTACTCCGGGATTAGCCGGGAACAAGTAGAATCAGCACTTACTGCTTACCGTGGTTTAATTGAGCAGACTCCTCCAATGTATAGCGCCATAAAACATCAGGGTAAGCCACTCTACAAATTAGCGCGAGCCGGCATCGAAGTCGAGAGGAAAAGCAGGCCAGTTGCAATTTATAATCTGGATATTATAGATTGGCAAACACCAATATTCACCTTAGAGGTGGTATGTAGTAAGGGAACTTATATCCGCTCGCTAGCTCACGATTTGGGGCAAACTCTAGGTTGCGGAGCTAATCTAAAAAACCTCGTCCGCTTGAGATGTGGCTGTTTTGATATAAAGGACTCCGTCTCACTGCCCCAGCTTGAAGATGCTTTTCGGTACGGTTACTGGCAAAACTTTGTTTATCCCATAGACACGGTGATTTCACATTGGTCAGCTATGGTGGTCAACGATGCCGCCGAACAATCTATTAGAAACGGATGCCCGCTACCTCTAAGGGACAGCACTTATCTTGGACAACATCCGCTGGTACCAGCATCCAAGGAAAAGCGCTGCCGGGTATATTCCCTCGACGGCTGTTTCCTGGGCGTATTACGCCTCAACTCTGAAAAAGAGCAATGGCAGCCCGAGAAAATATTCTCGTTGTTAGCCTAGAGTACCAATAGCGAGAACATTTGCAGGATTTCTAAATTAACTCCGGCTGTAAAGCTCTTTATAATCAGCTATATACCGGATCTTCCTATGCAGTTAGATTTCGGGAATTCTTTAAGGATTAGTAATGGGGTTGGATTTGAAAGGACGAGGGGTGGGAGGTTGACAGGGTGTTAAGCTATGAATAGACTTAAGCCATAAATATAAGGGAGGTAACAGAGCATGGAAATCTTGAGATGGAAGACAAGAATTGCGGTGCTGTGGGTCTTAATGGCGGTGGCTATATCAGCGCACAATATAATGGCGTTTATGGAACCAGGTATGATAGAGGAAATAATATCCGGAAAGGTAGAGGGAGCAGCACTGACACCTGGAATGTTGATATTTAGGGCTATTTTTTGGCTGATTCCACTGTGGCTGGCATTTGTAGCAATGACTCTGAAAGATCCATCAAATCGCTGGGTAAATTTCGTTCTGGGCATAATCTTCACGGTTCTTAACATCGGGCATTTCATTGAACATTTGGCACCACCTTCACCTGTCCAAATCCTGATTGTTGGTTCAACAGTTGTGGCTACAGCACTGATTGTCTGGTATGCATGGAAGTGGCCTAAAGAGGAAGTTTAGGCTATCATCAACTCGAGAATAAACAAAAAGGGAAGCAGAACTGCTTCCCAATTATCGCCTTGGTAGCCCATATTGGAAGCATTCCGAACTTTTCTTCGAGAAGAACCAGTTTGTTCCCTTGCTTTTTTGCATATAGCATCAGCGTGCAGACCCGAGCCTCCTTTCCCTTGGCTCGCAAAAAAAGAAACTACGAATGTTACGAAATTGCACTGCGGATTCTGAGGTGCTACTATCACCGTTTGCGCCCCGGTTCCACAGCCAGCTTCCAGAACTAATCCGTCCGGGCGGAACACAGAATCGTGATGGAGCAAATAGCTTAATGTATTGGCCTGGTCGGAAAGTCGTTGGAACTCTGTAATTGAATAGCCGTGAACGTAAGTACTGTCGTTCATAGCCACTATTTTATCACGTGACTTGTGCTACGGCAATTTGAGAAAGTAGAAACAACCAAGAAAACTCTTGAAAAGCTAAGAGATACGAATCTTAAGACGGCGAACTTCCAGGAGAAGGCTGAGTTTGTAGCTGGACTTGGGATTAAGATATACCCCAGCGAAGATTTAACCTATATGCGCATGTATTGCGGATTGAATATTACGGAGCCCCAGAAGGTTTCATGTTACACAACCAGCATCGCATCACCGAAACTATAGAAACGATACTTCTGAGCTATGGCTTCCTCGTAAGCCCGATTAATCAGGTTTTTACCGGCAAAGGCGGTAACCAGCATCAGTAGCGTTGACTTGGGCAGGTGAAAATTGGTAATAAGGGCATCCGTCAGGCAGAACTGATATCCAGGCAGTATAAACAGGCTCACCCAACCATCAAACGGCTCCAAAACAGCTGTTTTACTATTCTGAGCTGCCTGCTCTACTATTCTCACCGTAGTGGTGCCCACACAGATAATTCTCCGCCCTTCCGCTTTAGCTTTAGACAACTGGCTGGCCACCTCTTGGGTTATCACACCATATTCCTTGTAGATAGGATGCTCAAGTGGGTTCTCCTCTCTAACCGGCCGGAAGGTATCAAGCCCCACATGGAGGGTGACAAACTGGCAATGAACCCCCTTTTGCTCTAGTCTATTCAGCAGTTGAGAGGTAAAATGCAGACCAGCCGTCGGTGCCGCTACACTACCGTCTACAGCAGCATACACCGTCTGATAACGTTTGGGGTCAGCCAGTGGAACATGTATGTAAGGTGGTAAAGGAGTCTTGCCCACCCTGGGCAGTAGCGTTTCATCTGAGAATTTTACCACCCTTATCCCATCCTGCCTTTTTTCAGTTACCCGAGCCAGAACCTTAGGCTGTTTACCATTCTCAGAATTATTGGTTACCTCAATTATGGTACCAACATCAAACCGCTTGCCCGGTTTGACCAGTGCCTCCCAACCAGCATCGTCAGCCCGGCGTAGCAGCAGAATCTCTACTTTACCACCGCTATCAACTTTCCTGCCATTGAGACGCGCCGGAATTACCCGGCTATCATTAAATACTAAAACGTCCCCAGTCCGTAAATAGTCGACTATTTCAAAAAACTTGTGGTGTTCTATGGAGCCATCGCTGCGGTTAAGCACCATGAGCCGTGATTCATCTCTCGGTTCAACCGCCGTTTGAGCGATTAGTTCAGTTGGAAAAGGGTAGTCAAAATCACCAGTTTTCATCGTCTATAGTATAACCCACCCCCAAAAATTTTGTCTAACACGTCAATTTGACCAGTTGAAGGTACGAAAGTATAATCCCACTATAGGAGTAGAGGATGAATGACCAGCCACAAACCACCAGGGTTGCCTTAGAAACCCTGGGCTGTAAACTCAATCAAGCCGAGACTGAACTTCTGGCTAGACAATTTGCTGGGGCTGGCTACCATCTGGTATCCCCGACTGACGGTGCCGATGTCTACATACTTAATACCTGTACGGTAACTCATATTGCCGACCGCAAAGCTCGTCACCTGCTACGGTTAGCCCACCGCCACAACCCATCTGCCCGCCTAGTTGCTACTGGCTGTTATGCTCAGCGAGCGCCACATGAGCTATCCCAGATTGAAGGGGTCAGTTTTGTCTTGAACAATGGTGAAAAACCACGGCTCCTACGGCTACTGGAAGAGTCTGGTTGTCTAACTAATCCTGCTCAGGGCTCTACTACCACCCCGCATAATAGAACTCGCTCCTTCATCAAGGTTCAGGATGGCTGTAACAGCTTCTGCGCCTACTGCATTGTCCCCTTTGTCCGCGGCAGGGAGAAAAGCCTGCCTGCTGACCGAGTTGTTGAAGAGATCAAACATCAAACCAGGGATGGCTACAAAGAAGTGGTGCTGACCGGCACTGAGATTGGTTCGTATAACTATGACGGTATTAATTTAAGGGGATTGCTGGAGCAAATCCTCTCTCGGACCGAGGTCGCCAGGTTAAGGCTGTCCTCCCTCCAACCCCAGGAAATATCCCGAGAACTTATTGGACTATGGTGTGACAAACGATTATGCCGCCATTTTCACCTGTCCTTGCAAAGTGGTAGTGATAGTGTACTTAGCCGTATGAAAAGGCACTATTCCACCGGTGACTACCGACAGGCAATCTCTATAATTCGAGAGCTGGTGCCTGACACAGCTATCACCACCGATATTATTGTCGGCTTCCCCGGCGAAACCGACGATGAATTTGAGGAGAGCTACAATTTTTGCCAGCAGATGGGTTTTGCCCGCATTCATGTTTTCTCTTACTCACTACGCCGGGAGACTCAGGCTGCCAAGATGCCCAACCAGGTAGGGGATAAAGTTAAGCGAGAGCGAAGCGAGCGGATGCTGGCGTTAGCTAAAGAGGTTACACAGAACTTCAGCCGGCAATTCCTGGGTAAGACGATGACGGTATTATGGGAGAAGCAAACTAGCGGTGTCTGGTCTGGCCTCACCGACAATTATATTAAGGTGTATACTAAAAGTAATGAAGACTTAACCAATAAGCTGCTGCCGGTAAAACTGGCTGAAATTAGCGGGGATGGGGTGTGGGGGGAGAGATAAAAAAGTCTTAAGGTATTTATAGTTATGTTATAATTAACATAAGTGCCACAAGTAAATCTTTGAGATAAGGGGGTAAAAATGGCTAAATTTGAATTTCCATATACACCAAGCCCTAAAAACGTGCCTGAGCTACTCGATAAAATACAGACGATTGGTATGCCAAAAGATAAGGTTAACCTTAGCTATCTTAAGTCGCTCGGCTTTAAGAGTAGTTATGACACTTATCTGCCACCTGTCCTCAAATTCCTAGGCTTTGTGAATGCTGATGGTTCACCTACTAGTATATGGCAACAGTATGGCGTCAAAAAGCAGGCGCGTTCTGTAATGGCCTCGGCAATCAAGAACGCCTATTCTGTGCTATTTCATACGTATGAGGATGCTCACGCACAGACGAATACTGCATTGGTGGATTTCTTTAAAGCACGAACGGGGGCTTCTGATAAGGATGCAGGTCTCTTGGTTCAAACATTCCAAAATTTATGTACCTTAGCAGATTTCGAGGCTGTTCCTGCGGAAGCCGTAGTTTCTGAGCCTCTTACATCTCCAAAAGAAGAAGCTGCTCGTATTCCCCCAGTAACGCCTGGGCTTACAGTTAATATTAATGTTCAACTAACTCTACCTGCTACTGATGACGAAACTGTTTATGATAAGCTGTTTGCTTCTTTGAAGAGGAACTTGTTATCTTGAGGTAGTGTATAAGTGATTAAGAACCTATTATCGAGAGCCCGAGTTTTCGAGCGAGAGGCTCATGTTATACTTTCTTACCACGAAACTTCACTGTCCCGTGTTGTTTTGCTTGATGAAACTTATAAAGAGTTGGGGCAGCTCAGCTTACGCCAAGACGAGCTCTTTCGGCAAGCTCTTAGTTGCTTGGAGGGTCGGTTCTTCAGAGCCGCAATTGTAATGGCTTGGGCAGGATTCATGGACTATTTGGAAGAAAAGATAGAGTCAGATAACTTTAATGAACTTCGAAAAGTGAGGGCGAATTGGCCTATCAAGACTATAGAAGACCTTAGAGAACATGTTCCTGAATATCAAGTAGTCGAGGCTTGCAAAGACATAGGATTGTGCTCAAGAAACGAGGTGAGAGCGCTTCTGGGTCTCCTCAATAAAAGGAACGAGTGTGCCCATCCCAGCAACTATTTCCCTGATTTGAATGAGTGTCTTGGTTTCATTTCCGAGGTACTTAACCGGATTGAAATGCTACAACATAAGACCCTTTAGCCGAGACATAGTTCTAATCCGCTCTACTATCCTTCCTTTCAACCTCCACCCCTAAACCACCGCCGCCTCAATCTGTTTTTTGAGCGGTTTTAATCAGGTCTTTGACAGTTCGGCTCGGCATCAGGAAGCTCTCTTCCGAGACATCTTCCTCAATGACCCTCAGGTTCTCCAGCAGAGCACAGAAGTTGATTGCCCAGCCAATGCCGAATACCGGCGCAGAAAAAATTCGGCGGTCGTAGGGATTCCAGTAAGATTCCTTGACTCTCTCAAAAGAGGGCATCCGGAAATCATAGGGGAAAAAGCCCGCTATCCTCCCGTGCCATTCTCTTTCCTCCTCAGGCTTTTCTAACTCCTGGAATACAACAGCCAGGGTGAGAGCCACTGCGATAACCTGAATTATTCTGGTAAACCATCCCCTATCCATATCGTACTCCTTTACCTGCTTGATTCTACCTTAAAACTACCAGGGTTTCAATACCCTATTTACCAGATTTATATCTATCTAACCACTGCATGGTTAGATACTAAAACACAAACGACACGGTTCAGCAACCAGTCAGTACTCTAAGAAAAAATTAAAGGAGAGAGGTAGGCAAAACTCTATAAACCCCTTACAGATAGTACCCCTTATTATCCCTGGGTGGCTGCGCAGGCTTCTCCTCCTTCTCCTGCGTAGTCTGGGGAGACTTTATTCCCGATAGCTCTCTGGCAAACTTGACACTGGGAGGCTCTATCTCAGTTCTGGCAAATCTCTTGAGTTCACTGAGGATGTCTTGAAAATTCTGTACAAAGGCGTTATACTCTGCTACAAATCGATTATACTGCTCTACAATTTCCTGAGGAAGCTCAATATTCTCTGCCAATTCGTAAAACTGCTCGACAAATTCATGGTAATGGCTGCTTATCAGCCACAACTCATTCAAATAGGTGCGCAGGTAAGTTTTAAAACTTCTGGCTCTAACGTCACTTTCTACGCGGCTAACGAAGCTACTACTCCAGGTATTGAAGACTCGCTGAGACATGTCACACGCTCGTGCCCAATCCCACAATTTAGGATTATCAACATTAAATAAACTCTCTATGATAGCAAAGATAGATAGGGATGAATTGCCCATAAAGCGGCGATTGAAATATCCAGCCAGTTGTCTGAGTTTCCACGACAATTTCTCCAGGTCTTTCTCTCTAGCACCAGTTACTGCCGTCACCAAGCCGATAACCAGGATAATAATTAGTATTGGGGCTAGGATTTCTATTGGCCATTCATATCGATAACCAATCACTGCCAGCGCCGTTATCAGGATAGGACTCCAACCTAAAGTCAATATGGTTCTTAGTACCATATTAGCCCCCTTTTATAGAGAACTCAGTGATATCTCCAGGCCGCCCAGCATTTGCGCCAGCAGCGCTTTCTGAAGGTGCATTCTATTCTCAGCCTGGTCAAAGATTACTGACCTGGGAGTATCCAGGATACCTTCCGCTACCTCCTCGCCATGGTGCGCGGGCAAGGGGTGCATTAATATAGCATCTTCCTTGGCTAAAGACAAGAGTTCACCATTTATCTGGTAGTCAGCAAAAATTTGGTGCCGCTTTTCAGCCTCGGCTTCCTGTCCCATACTTGCCCACACGTCGGTATAAAGTACATCAGCTCCGCTAGCAGCCAATTGTGGCTTTTCGGTGCAAAGTATCTCGGCACCATTCTCCTTGGCGTAACGTTGAGCCGTGAGTAATACTCGCTCTTGAACAGCATAACCCTTAGGATGCGCAATCCTGAAATTCATCCCCGCAAGTGCTGCTGCCAGCATCAGGCTATGAGCCACGTTGTTGCCATCGCCAATAAAAGCTAAGGTCAAACCACCCAGCTCCCCCTTTTTTTCGTAGATGGTAAGCAGATCAGCTAAAGCCTGGCAAGGATGTTCTAAATCAGACAGAGCGTTTATCACCGGCACACTCGAATATTCCGCCAGTATCTCCAGAGTACGATGCGAAAAGGTGCGGGCCGTAATAACATCCACGTAGCGACTGAGTACCCGGGCTACATCCGGGACTGACTCACGCCCCCCCAATCCAACTTCAGCCGGGGAAAGATAAATAGTCTCTCCACCCAACTGCCGCATGGCTAACTCAAAGCTAACTCGCGTCCTTAGCGACGGCTTCTCAAACATGATAGCTAACGTTTTTCTTTCAAGCAGAGATGACCAACCCTCAGCTTTCAGATTTACAGCCTTTGCTATAAGTAAACGAATATCCTCGCTGTTAAGATCAGTGATAGAAATTAAGTCTTTGCCTTTCAAATAATCCTCCTTAGCAATCTTGACTATAAAATACAGTATATCACGATAAATAGTTATTCAGTAGGGTGGTTAACTAATATCTAATTTATGATTCTTCTATTTTTTCTACTTCAATGGTGCACTCAGTTACCAGCGCTGCGAAAGCCGCCACAGCAGCGAGAACCGGGGCAGCCATGATACTGACTACTGCCGCTGGAGCACCTATACTCAGCGGAATCTCTATCACGACTCGTCCCTCATGCAGAAGACGTACCCTTCTGATATTCCCTTCGTGTATCAGCTGCTTAATCTTCTCAACCAGCTGGCTTCCCGATACGGTAAACTTTTCGCTATTGGTCATTTCACACCCCCCGCTAGTATAGTTTACTATGAAATTTGACTTATCGGCAACCCTTTGTCAACCTTAAGATTACACCAGTGAACTTTGATTTTTGAGAATGCCTTTAGCTTGACAAAGAGATATAGGCCGATTAGCATTATAAATGAGGTCGTGCTAGGCGGGGAGCTAGCGGTGCCCTGAACCCGCAATCCGCTATAGCGGGGTTGAACTCCTGTTTGAGGTCTTAGTCTGGTGGAACTACTCTGGTTAAACGGTGTTGAGGGTTGGGTCCTGCGCGGCAGAGCGCTATGAAGCACGTCAGGTCCGAGAGGAAGCAGCGGTAAATAGTAGTCTCTGGGTGCCGCAGGGTCGCCTAACCGGAGCCGGCTAGTCTGAGCAAGCCATGAGGCGGGGTCAAGGGCAGGTGCACGGCCTCATAGATTGGTATTAGCGAATCTGATTGTAGTCTCAGCGTCAGAAGAATGAAACGCTTCTCGGGGATTCTTGCAGACCGTAACTTGAAAGCAAAGTCACTCTTAGCTCAAACCAGAGGGTTGTTACGCCAATCCCATCTTCGGATAAGAAAAAGACTGGGGCAGCACTTTCTTGTCGATGAGACAGTATTGGAAACTGTTACATCAGCAGCTGAACTTACTACCGACGACATTATTCTGGAAATCGGACCTGGCCTGGGTATCTTAACCAGAGAGCTAGCCAGACAAGCCGGCTGGGTGCTAGCCATTGAGCTAGACAATAAGCTGGCTGCTATTCTGGAACAGAACCTAACCTCTTTTAATAACATCACTATTGTTAATGGTGATATACTAAAGCTTGACCCGGTGGCTTTGCTTCAAGAGCAAAAGTCAAACTTCCCGCCAGCATTAACCAATCTCTCTAACTACAAGGTAGTAGCTAACCTCCCCTATTACATTACCTCCCTTGTTTTACGTCATTTTCTAGAAGCTTCGATTAAGCCTCAGACTATGGTGGTAATGGTGCAAAAAGAGGTAGCTGAGACTATTGTAGCTAGACCCGGCCAGATGAGTGTGCTGAGTATCAGCGTACAACTCTACGGAGAACCAAGGATAATAGACTATGTACCAGCCCGCTGCTTTTACCCTGTCCCAGAGGTTGACTCAGCTATATTACGAATTGACCTGTATCCTCAGCCAGCAGTAGAGGTAGCCAGTGAGAGTGACTTTTTTGGGCTGGTACGAGCCGGGTTTGCTTCCCCCCGCAAGCAGCTAGCTAATTCTCTGGCTCAAGGCATGGGAAAAGCGAAGGCTGAAATTTTGCCATTGTTAGCGGAGTCAGGCATTATGCCACAGCGGCGAGCAGAGACTCTCACCTTGAGCGAATGGGCACAGTTATTGCATATATTCAACGAGGAGAAATATGCTGACAGTTCTGGCACCAGCTAAGATAAATCTAACTCTAGAAGTTTTAGCGAAACGGCCTGACGGTTTTCATGAAATCCGTAGCGTTATCCAGACCATAAGCCTGAGCGATAGCCTAGATTTCCAGTTGAGCCATAACCTTGAATTTAAATGTGATAATCCTGAATGGCTCGCCGAAAAAAGTCTGGTCTCAAAAGCAGCCCACCTACTGCAAGAGTCTATCGGAAGCTCTAAGGGAGCAATGATAGATGTTAGCAAGCGTATCCCCCTGATATCAGGTTTGGGTGGTGATAGCAGTGACGCTGCTGCTGTTTTGCGAGGGCTAAATCAGCTGTGGGGTTTGGGATTATCAATTCAGGAGTTGACCGAATTAGCGTCGCAACTGGGTTCCGATGTAGCCTTCTTCCTTTACGGTGGCACCGCTCTGGTCAAAGGCAGGGGTGAACTGGTAACTCCTTTAGCTTCATTTCCCCACAGGTGGGTCGTTCTCATGGTACCGCCTGTTCCCAGATTGACGGGTAAGACAGGGCAGCTGTATGCCAGCCTTGAGGCACATCATTACACCAACGGGGAAATTACCGAGCAATTTGTAAAAATGTTGAACGAAAAGAAAAAATTTACTTCCTCTCTTTTGTTTAATACCTTTGAGAATATAACCTTTACCCCCCTGTCAAAGATAAATACATGCCGCAGTCATGCCATAAAAGTTGGCGCCCCCAGTGTTCACCTAGCCGGTTCTGGTTCCACCTTATATACCCTGTTAGAAGACAAGGCAAAAGCTGAAGAGCTTTACAATCTTCTCCAGCACCAAAGAATGCAGCCATATCTGGCCGAGACTCTAACCTCCATAGAATAGTCTGTGGGTTCGATTTGATTCACAATAAGAGGATAAAATGATAGCCATTGGAATTCTGACAATTGTTATCGGGTACCTCCTTGGTTCTATACCCTTTGCCTACATCGCTGGTCGTCTGGCAAAAGGGATAGATATTCGGCAGGTGGGCGGTAAAAATGTAGGTACCTTGAATACCATGCGAGAGATAGGAACATTTACCGGATTGGCCGTTCTCTTGGCTGACATAGGTAAAGGTGCACTGGCAGTATTTGTTGCCCAGTGGCTAGAGGTCTCTTGGATTTTCTTTTATCTTGTCGGTGCTGCCGTAGTGATAGGGCATTGGTGGCCCATTTTCCTAAAATTTAGAGGAGGGAAGGGAGCAGCTACAACTATAGGAGTGCTTTTTGCATTATCACCGCTACCGACAGCTATTAGCTTTGCCATAATGGTAATAGCTGTTCTTGTTACCAGCAATTTTACCTTTGCCATGGCTATAGGTCTGGCTTTACTACCTCTGATAATGTGGCCATTTGGAGAGGCAGGCAGTCTCATTACCTATGCAGTCGCCCTTCCCATATTTTGCAGCCTTAAATACATACCTACCTTCAAGAAAACCATATTCAACGTCGAGGGTAGACAAAATATCATTAGGGATAAGCACTATAAACCCTGGCAGACAAGAAAGAAAAAGTAATATATACGCCTGTGCACCTAATCTCTAGACCAAGTTGCATGAAAAATTTATAATGAATAAAAGGAGGTGTCAGATGAGCAATACTATGGAAAATCTTGAGACTGCTTTCGCCGGCGAGAGCCAGGCTAACCGGAAATACCTGTTTTTTGCGGAGAAGGCAGATAAAGAGGGCCATCCCCAAATAGCCCGGCTGTTCCGGGCGGCTGCGGAATCGGAGACAGTTCACGCCCGAAATCATCTTAAAACTATGGGTGGCATTGGTTCAACCAAGGATAACCTGCAAGAGGCGGCCAAGGGGGAACTCTACGAATTTACACATATGTATCCCGGTTTCATCGCGCAGGCTAAGGCGGAAAACAACCAGGGTGCAGAAACCAGCTTCGACTGGGCAAACAAGGTAGAGAAAATCCATCACGGTTTATATCAGAAGGCGCTGGAAGACCTTGAAGCCGAAAAGGAAACAAAAGACGAGCCTTACTTTGTCTGCCAGGGCTGTGGCTATACGGTAGTCGGCGAAGCCCCGGAGAAGTGCCCTGTCTGTGGTGCGCCGCGGGGTATGTTTAAGCGCGTGGAGTAAAAAAGAATAATGAAATGGGCGGCCTGATTTTACGGCTAAAGCCGCTAACAAGCATGCTAAAGAATCACTTATGCAATGCATTGTGTAAAATGAAGAAACGTATATGTTCTTGGTATGAGACGTGCTTAGAAAGCATTGTGCGTGTAGTTAAAGTAATCAAGGGTCAGCTAACAATAAATCGGCACGCTATGTCGGATGGAGTCTTACTTTTTATCTTTGGCTTACTGCTATTGGCGGTGAAGGAGGTGGGCGAAACTCCTACATGGGGTTTAATACCTATATTGGGGTTAATATCTCCTCCACCCGTTTTCTTTTCTATAGCTTTAAGGATAATCCTCATTGTAATATCACTGATACTCATGATTGCTATTCTCTGGATATGGCGGGCATATAAGCGTGCAAATTCCCTAAAAGGACGGCTTAAAAAGGCAAAATATTTGATAATATTCTTTCTTGTCTTGCTTTTATTATTTGTATTATGGTTAATACCGTCTATACCTGTTTGCGTTTATACAGCTTTAGGGATAATCGCTATCCTAATATCTCTGGCGTTCATTGTTGCGGTTTTCTGTAAACGGTTAGCTTGTAAACTTGAAGAAATTCTAAAAAGCCAGTTCTCGTATATATATTGGGTAATCTTTTGGATCGTTTATTCTGTTGGTTGGGTCCAAGGGCTATCAAACATTCCCGCCGACAGGTTTGTTTTTCAAGTAGCATTATGGATTGGTTTTGTTTTGTTTTTGATTATTCCAGCTGCTTGGTTCAAGGTAATCTTTCAACGAAGCAAATGACAATGCTTTAGATATCGTCTTTATTTCCATTCAGTCAACCACCCCCTAACCATCTCCTCCTCCCCCTGTTTACTGGCTACTTTCCCATCCAGCCTGGCTTCATGGAGCAAGTTTAGTATTTCTTTGATGCGAGGGCCAGCGGGTATGCCCATTCTTTGCAGGTCGTCGCCAGTGAGGGCTGGTTTGATATAAAGTAGCTTGTTAAGGAACAACTGAATATGCTGGCGTACTATGGGTGAGTCATCGGCTAAAGAACTGGCGGTGATTGCCACCGGAGAGTAGCCATGCAGGAGGTGGTAGATGCTGCTGGAGGGAAGTTCGGGATCAGCCAGTGAGCTAAGCTTAACTTTGAGACTAATGGTATCACGCATAGTTTGAGCCAGTGATTTGGGTAACCTGATTTTAGCGACAAGCTGTTCATTTTCCTCATCATTCAGATGATAAGCCAGCAGAGCAAGGTAGAGTCCAACCGGGGGTGGGTTGGGAGAATTTAGCTCTCGGGCTTGTTTACACTTCTCTGCCAGCCAGCCATTGCCTTTTAGCGCAGGATGAAGCCATTCTAGAACACCAAGCTCTTGGGCACGGCGAAAAACTTTCTCCGGGTATTCCTCATGCAGGATGCATTCCAGTTCATACCTTATTCGGTCGCCGCTGATAGTATCCAGCATAGATATATCTCTTTTTAGCAAGTCGAGGGTAGTCTCTTCCAGTTGAAAATTCAGCCGCTGCTCGTAGCGCAGACCACGCCAGATGCGAGTGGCATCATCAGTAAAACTCTTTTCATGCAGGATGCGGATAATCTTATGCTTCAGGTCATGTATACCACCATACAGGTCAATTAGTTTACCGTAGTGGCTAGGGTCAAGATTAATAGCCATAGCGTTGATAGTAAAATCACGACGGGAAAGGTCGCTCTTCAGTGAACCAAGCTTCACACTAGGTAGCGCCCCGGGCTTAGCATAGGTCTCGCAGCGGGCAGTGGCTAGGTCGACGCTCCATTTAGCCCACTGTAGCTTAGCTGTATTGAAGCGGGGGTACGTTGTGATTTTTCCAGGATAAACCTGCCTTAGCCGATATGCCAGATTTATGGCATCACCTTCCACTACCAGGTCAATGTCCAGATTAGCCCGTTCCAAAAGCAGGTCGCGAACAACACCGCCGACAAGGTATAAATTCCGCCCCTGAATGTGAGCAATCTTACCAGCCGTCTGCATAAAGCCAATCAACTCAGCGGGTAGTTGTTTTTCAATTCTATCGGCTAGGTTAATAATCTTGGTCATTTTCCTTTGGTTTCGTAGCTCAAATTATAGCACAGGTTATTAATCATATCAGGTAGATAATGACTATACCACCAACAATCATTACGGTAGCAACAAGCCGCAAGATAAGTGCCTCTCTGCCAGGTTGCCATTCCAAAAATCGGGGTGAAACACGGCTTATAATAAGGGCAAATAGAACTACGAACATTGGGCGGCTGCTGATGATGGTTGAGACCAGCGATACTGGCCCTCTCTCTAACGCCCAGAATTGCAGCACTACTGCTAGCACTGCCAGTGTCTCATTAAAAATGAGCAAGGCTATAACCGAGCTCCTTTGCTTCATGTCACTTAACTGCCTGAAGATACGAGGACGCATTGAGGCCAGTATGAAGATAACAGACTGGCAAAATGTACTGAGCCAGAATATATTCCAGAAGGAGATGTAGCCCAGGGCATACTTGCTGGTTATATCTGCCGATGCCATCAGTAAACTGGAACCGAAAAGAAAGAGAAGTGGCTTGCCCAGCCAAGTAGTGGAGCCGGTGGCATCCTGTTTGACTGAGATGAGTACCGCTCCAGCTACGACGATAATTATCGCCAGCCACCCCAAGTAATATAGACTTTCTCCCAGTAGTGGTGCAGCAATAATCGCCACAAAAATGGGGTAGGTATAGACCACAGGTACTACCCGTGATACCTCCTCTTTCTTCATGATATAGAGTAAAATGACTATGGAGGCAGTACGGAATATACTTGAAACTACTGCTACCAGTAATGGCCATGTGCCGATACCCGTTGGGAGAGGGAATAGTATAGCCACAGCCAGGGCAAAAAATATATGAATAATACCCACCGGCAGCATGAAAGACCTTAAACCCGGCATTCGTTTGGAGAGAAGGCGGCTGTCAATTATGTGCACTGCGCCGAAAATAGCCGAGCTCAGTATCGCTGTGTTAGCCCAACTCATTAGTATTCACACTCATCTTTTAAACTCATTACTATAGCTTACACTATGTTAGGTTATACGACCTCGGCTATGGGACACCTATCTTTGCCTCTGCAGGTTACACCAAGATAAGTTATATGGTTAGATCTCCACAACCAGACCAGCTCCACATTTCAAGCACTGTTGTGGAAATAATTGCATTATTTCTGACTTATATTGAGTGCAATGGCAAGGACCTATTAGAGATAAACTATTCAACCGGCTAAAATCACGGAATCCATGTAAGCCACCGATAATCCCATGGATTTCCCCAAATCTTGAGGCAACATCTATGATTTTCCCAACTCTGGGATGAGAGCACCCCACCATTACCAGAACCCCTCTGTCTGTCTTGATTACTAGAGACTGCTCTATCTCTTTCAGCTCACCAGTAGAGAAAACACTTTCGCAAATCTGCAGAGATTCTGTAACTGTGATTATCTTTCTTCCCGGAATGGTTCCCCAAACCGATGCTGGAAGATAAATCTCAGCCGTTTTATTAACTTCCAAGATACCTTGAAGGCCTCCGGTATGATCACTGTGAGCATGTGAAATTACGATTATCCCGATATCTTTGGCATCAATACCTAACTCTTTCATGTTATACAACAATGCAGGGCTATCAGCACCAGTATCAAACAGGATTGGTGGTGCACTGGTGGTTTCTATAAACGATGAAAATCCCCACCCTGCTTTCAGCTTCTTGTTCTTTACTTCATTGTCATAGACAATGGTAACTTTCATCCTTTCTACCCTTTCCGTAACCTTTTAAGCTAACTATGGAGACAATTCC
>CAZNEL010000001.1:58908-75946 GCA_964572285.1 uncultured Dehalococcoidales bacterium
ATATACCTCCACCCACTGGGATAGAGATTCCTCAGAAATTTGCCTATTCTCATTATGCGTTCATGGCTGCTTGTAGTCAACTGGTAACCCTATCCCCTGCCTTTCGATAGCTAACCTGTGAGGAAAGCACCGCTAATATATGGTGTTATCGTTATTGCCACCAAGCATAATGGGGCCATAGTTTAATTGAGGAGCCGCTAAACTAGCTGAGGAGCGATTATAGATGGTAAGAGGGACTTAACAGCAACAAAATGGCACTACGCCTTTATAGAAGGTACCTAAGTCAGCACTGGACAAAGACTAGATGATGCACTAGAATAAAATTAGCCATTAGGCTAAGATGAGAAAGGAGCGGAAAGTCTCGCAAGGAGGTACGGGAGTGATCTGAAGCTAGAAAGATGGCATATAAGGTGGGGTCTATCTGTCTGCTATTTTGTTTCAACCCATAGGTCAGTTAGCTCATCCATAGTGGATTCTGTCTAGTTCGTCAATATCCCATCCGCTCGATTTTCCCCTAAAAACTCCTAGGTTTGTTTTCTTAATATTATTACCCCTCAAGTTACCCATATGCTTTTCCCGCATTTTTGCCATCCTTCTGCTATGAATTTTTACACTCTCTGCTTGCCCACCGTAACCCAGATGAAACAAAGGAGAAAAGAATACGCTAGCCTTAAGTAACCAACTTGACATCGATAACCAGCAGGTATTACGTAATATTGGGTATGATACTGATAATGAGACACCAGCTCGCATGGTGTCTTTAGTCAATGAATATTTGGAGAATACCAACCACCTTATTGATATTTCTTATTCATATGTTATCAGGAACGTCGAATGGGTGGAGAACCCCGTGGTTTTTATCGAGGATTCGATTATCTTCAAAAGTCAGGTCGTTGCCCGATTGTTGGAGAGATGTGAGAAGGTTGCGGTATTTGCGCTGACAATAGGCAGCCATCTGGAGGAAATGGTCTGTAAACTCGCCAAAGATAGGCTTGTACTCCAGGCTAGCGTGCTGGATGCAATAGGGTCAGCAGCTACGGAAAAAGCGGCTGCTCTGGTTCAGAGTAGAATAAGGGAGATAGCGAGTGCTGAGGGACTTTACATAAGCCAGCGCTTCAGCCCCGGCTACTGTGATTGGGAGGTAGGTCAGCAGAGAATGCTCTTCTGGGCTTTGAATGGCAATACAGTAGGTATTCGCCTGACCGGAAGGTGCCTAATGATTCCCCAGAAGTCGATGTCAGGTATCATTGGTATTGGCTCCTGTATCAGTGACGTAAAAAATTACAATCCGTGCAAAACTTGTAACAAATATGATTGCCCGGGAAGAAAGCAGGACATAAAACATGATTCGAAAAGGACTAACTGGAGATAGCTATAAACCACTAACTGAAGAAGCCGTATCTAGAGTGCACCAGACCGCGATGCGTATAATCGAAGAAATAGGCTTTGAGGTAAACTCGAAAATAGCTCTGGAAATATTCGAGCAAGCAGGTGCCCGGGTAGATCATGAGAAGCGCCGAGTACGCCTACCACAAGAAAAAGTGTTAGAACTCATAAGGAAGGCCCCATCAGAAATCAGGCTTTGTGGCCAAGACGAGAAGCACGACATTTTCTTGGGTGGCAACCGGGTATATGCAGGAACCGGGGGAACTGCCCTCTATATCTATGACAACGATACAGCCCAGAAGCGACAGGCCACTTTGGAAGACTTAAAAAACATCGCCAAACTGGTTGACCAGCTTGACAACATTCACCTGTTCATGTTGCCCACCTATCCTAGCGAACTACCCGTGGAGCAGGTAGATATAAACCGCTTTTTTGTTGGACTGGACAACACCACAAAGCATATTATGGGTGGAGTCTACACCCTGGACGGGGTTAAGCAAGTAATACGTATGGCAGAAATGGTGGCAGGTTCCGCAGAGGCACTACGACAGCGCCCTCTCATCTCCATGGTAACTTGTAGCATAAGCCCCATGAAAATGGACGGTAAGTATGGCGACTTGGTAGTAGCTATTGCCCAAACCGGTATCCCGTTGGCATGTCCTGCCGAGCCGCTATGCGGGGCTACGTCACCAGTAACGCTGGCTGGAAACCTGGTGATTCAGACTGTGGATTCACTGATGGGCGTAATTCTTACTCAGATTGTAAATCCTGGGACACCGGTCATCTTTGGTTCGGTAGCCACCAGCACAGACCTTAGGGACTTAAAGTACCTTTCTGGCTCAGTTGAAACAGGCCTCCTGAATGCGGCTGGTGCCCAGATGGCCCAGTTCTATCAACTACCCTTCTACGCCACCGGCGGCATGAGCGATTCCAAAGTGCTCGACTCCCAAAGTGGCTACGAGTCAGCTATCACTAACCTCCTTTGTGCCCTGGCAGGGTCCAACTTTATCCATGACGCTGCTGGATTTATAGAATTCGCCCTCACAATGTCTTATGAGAAACTGGTTATAGATAACGATATACTGGGAATGGTAATGAGAGCAGTTGAGGGCATAAGAGTAGATGATGAAACTCTGGCATTTGACCTTATCCAGCAAGTGGGGCCTGGAGGTAATTTCATCACCGCCAAGCACACCAGGCGCTTTATGCGTAGCGAGCACTATGTGCCTTCCTTGAGCGATAGGAACAGCCGAGAGGATTGGGAAGCCGCAGGGTGTAAGACTGCCAGCGAAAACGCAGCAGTAAAAGTTAAAGAAATACTCTCCACTGACGGCTATCGACTTCCAGATGGGATAAGACAAAAAATACTGGGAGAGATAGACGGCATCATCAAGTAACGCTTACTCGTGATAAGCATCACTATTGTTGGTTTCACCGGGGCAAGTGTTGGTATCAACTAACGAAGTTAAGAGCAAACAGGGAGAAAATTTAATGGCAAGACAAGGAGTACTAGTAGACCCTTACCAGAGACTCAAGTTAGAAGAAATAGAAAAGATACACCAGGCTTCTCTGGCTATTTTGACTGACCCCGGCATATTGTGTTTTAACCGCGACGCTGCCGAGGTCTTCGGTGACTTTGGTGCCGAAGTGATACCCATCGAACAAGAAGGAGCACCTCGCTGGCTGCTCAAGATCCCTGAGAAGATTATTTCGGAGACACTGCAGACAGCACCAAAAGTAGTGAAGCTGGGAGCACGGGATGAGAACAACTGTCTCATCCTTGACGGACACGAGCCTAGAGTACGCTTTGCGTCCGGCTCTGAGGCTAATAACTGGCTGGAGGTAGATGTAGAAGCCTTTGTCAGTAAGCGTGAGCCAAAATACGAAGTCAACTTACCGGTGTTCCGGATAGAGAAGGGTACTGTGGACAGGCTAGCCAGGGCAGCACAGCTCTGCGAACAGCTTGACTCCTGGGACAGCTTCCTGCGCACGGTTAATGTTCAAGATGATGATATCAACGACGAAAATAAGGACGTTAACAAGTTCTTTGCTTCCCTAAACAACACCACCAAGCACGTTATGTCCGGGTTAACCGAAATCAACCAGTTAGACCACGTAGTCAGGATGGCCCAGCTTATAGCTGGTGGAGAGGAAAAATTCAGAAGTAACCCTATCATTTCTTTCATCACCTGTCTGGTTAAAAGCCCTCTGCAACTTGTAGATGACACTACACAGAAGGCAATAGAGATAGCCAAGAGAAGCATCCCTCTCGTAATCTCCAGCTCTCCTCAGGGTGGCTCCACCGCCCCCATTATAGAAGAGGGTATAGTAGCTCAGACTAACGCTGAGATTCTGGTAGGCGTAGCATTAACTCAACTGGTAAATAAGGGTGCTCCCGTACTCTATGGCAGTGTTCCAGAGAGAGCGCGCATGGATGACCTTAATGATTCTTATGGAGTCCCTGAGTTCAGTCAGTACAATATAGACTGCGTCCAGATGGCACGCTATTATGGCTTGCCATCCTACTCCACCGCTGGCGTCTCCGATGTGAATATACCCGGGATACAGGCATCAGTAGAGAGGCTGTTTTCCCATATCTTGGTCACGCTTTCCGGGCCACAATATATTCATTACGCCTTCGGCCTGCTGGAGCGAACCAACACCTTTTGCCCCGTTCAGGCAGTGCTGGATAATACTCACATAGAAACTATAAAAAGATTTGTCAAGCAACCAACAGTAACCAGTGACAAAATTTCAGAGTGTTTGGCACAGACACGTAGAGTCATGGGCACCTCGCACAAGCTCTACGTGCGGTTTGTGCGGAGTATGCTCCGCTCCGGTGAAATTGCCCCACCATATCCCTTTGAAAGTAAAGATATGGTTGACGAGACGCTAATCTTAGCGCGGGAGCGGATGGAAGAGTTACTGACACTACCACCCCATCACATTGACAGCGAAATCATGGAACGAGTGTTCCAGGAAATACCGGGCCTGTTAACGAGGCTGAAAAAATAACTAAAGTTGGAGAGTGAAATGACTGATGACATACTTAGCTTAATTCGAGAAAACGTCATCCAAGGAAGAGTAACCCGGGAAGACGAGGGACTAGAGGAAGATATGGTGGGGCAACCTGGAGCTAGCGAGCTTACTCATGAAGCTCTTGCACAAGGCGTAGGTGTTGAGGAAATAATCGATCGGGGACTCACCGAGGGCATGGGAATCGTAGGACAGAAATTTGAGACCAAGGAATACTTTATTCCCGATATGCTAGCCGCAGCTGAAGCGGTTGGAGCCGCCATGGAAATACTGGAACCTCATCTCGCCAAGAGTGGGATCAAACCCAAGGGCAAGATCATTGTAGCTACGGTAAAGGGAGACCTCCACGATATCGGGAAGAACATAGTGTCAATATTACTTCGCGGGGCAGGCTACACAGTCAAGGACCTAGGCAATGATATTACGCCTCAAGCCATCGTGGATGCGATAAAAAAGGAGAACGCCCAGTTCTTAGGGCTATCAGCACTACTCACCAGCACCATGATAAACATGAAAGATACTATCCAGGCAATTACCGATAGTGGACTCAGAGACAAAGTAAAGATTATCATCGGTGGTGCACCGGTCTCGGAAGATTTTGCCAGCAGTATCGGAGCTGATGGCTATGGTGCCGACGGCTTTCAGGCAGTAGCATTAGTAGAATCTCTAAACTCAGGCAATAATAATTAGGAGGAGTCATGGCTGAAATAGACGCCTATAACGAAGCACTCAAAAGTGGCCAGTACCAAAAACCCGGAGGGCTTCTGGGTAAGTACGATAACGTACGCCGCTTCTGGGAAGACGAGCAGCTTGGACTCTACCTCAGTCCGTATTTGGAACAATTGGTAGACCAAAAGAAGGAGCAGGCCAAGAAGCTTCGCGTACTTGATATAGGGTGCGGCGGCGGAGATGGTCTCGAGTTCCTTACCAGCATTAACGCCAGCAAGTCCTTGATTTCAGAATGCAGCATAAAAGTCATAGAACCTGACATGCTTGAATCCTTTAAGGGAGTTGATATTAATGAAGGACTACTGAAGCAAGCCCAGGATACCTACGGTGACAGACAGAATATGAGCTTTGTTCGTTCGGATTTTAACGACTTTGATTTCGGTGCCGAAAAGCCTTATGACCTGTATCTGGCCAACTACGGTACGCTATCCCACAACACCGATGAGCAGACTATAGAAATGTTGAGCAACATTGTCTCTCATGGTAAAAACGGTGCCTTCATCATTATTGACTGGCTGGGGCGCTTCTCATATGAATGGCAGACGTTATGGACAACTGATTTTAAAAATAACCAGTGGATGGACTATGTAATCTCATACATAAATCCAGGTAACGGGGCAAAGCAACCCAAACTTACAAGTTTCCCTCTGAGAATTATGGGGCGCAAAGAAGTTTTTCATATTTACCATCAAGTCAAAGCGAAGACCGGTGGTAATATCGTACTACGCAAATTAGCTGACCGTTCCTCATTTGTCGGTCGTCACATAGATACAGCACAGTATAACCCCCACTGCCAGCCCCTGCGCCAATTGGTAAACTCGCTTTTTGAGCCTAACGTGTCCACCGATCTAGATGAGTTACTGGTAAACTATGTCCCCATGGAAGGTTTCGCTGAAGTAAATGCCTACTACCAGATGTTTACCGATTGGTGGAACTATCTTATTATCTATACCAAGGCGTTACTGGAGCAAAATACCCCCCCTGAAGCCCCTATTGGTAAACCCATGGTCGGCAGTAGAACACTCAGTACCATGAAGAGGGTAGTGGGTGTAGCAGCCAAAACAAGCATAGGAACTCCGAGGGCTAGCCTCGTAGAGCCACAACTTGGCTACTGCCTGCGAGAACTCGAGATGGGAATTCAGAAAGGTCTAGGGTGTGGACATGGGTTGGTAGCTATTTTCGAAGTTACTAAGTAGCTACTGGCTAATATGGCTAACATTATATCGTCAGCATCCGACGGGGAAGGTTTTAACAAATGAGTGGGTTCACTGTTACTTACGGAATCTCCAATACCAACGAAGCGCAAGCTATCATGCAAACAATCGCCTACCGAGGTCCCTACACCTCGGGGATATACGAAGGCGACCAGATTATTCTAGCCCAAAACTATCTCCAGGCAGATGGTGCTGTTAGCAACAATGACGTCAAGATTCCTGTCTGCAGTCCAAACAACCCCAACCTCATGATTTGCTATGATGGGCAGATGGGTAATTGGGCTGAGCTAGCTCAACATCATAATATATCCGATGGGGCTTTTCGTGAAGAGCGCTTACTGCTTTCCCTCTATGAGAAATATGGCAAAGAAATGCTTAAATACCTGGATGACACTATCTTTACATTGGTCATCTCCGATGGGAAAGACATCTTTGCTGCCCGTGATCTACTCGGCATTAAAACTCTTTTCTACGGCCAGAAAGGCAATACCCTGTACCTCGCCTCAGAGCTCAAAGGTATCCTACAGGTAACCAAAGAGGTTTATGAGTTTCCCAATGCCCACTACATGGATAGCAGTGGACAGTTTACCAAATTCGCTGAACTGCCTCAAAAAACACCTGAATCCCTAAACTGCAGTGTTGATACCATGGTCAACGAAATTCGCAATATCATCGAGCGCAGTTTTCAGAACCGTATAGACTTTACCCTGCCCACTGGTGGCTTGCTCAGCGGAGGAATGGATAGCAGCGTTATCAACTATTTAGCAAGCAAAGCATATAAAAGTAAGTTTGGGCAAAGTGCCAGATTACCCACATTCGCCATAGGTGTGGGAGAAAGTGAAGATATTCACAGCGCCCGTACTATGGCTAACCATATTGATTCCGAACACCACGAGCTCATCGTAGATACAAAACAACTATTGGATGCTTTGCCAGAGGTAATTTACTTCCTGGAGTCTTTTGACCCTTCCCTGATAAGAAGCTCTGTTTCCAACTATCTCATTTCCCGCTACGCTGCCAAAGAGCACGGCATCCAGATATTGCTCTCCGGAGAGGGTGGTGATGAGGTATTTTGCGGATACAAATATCTCGGACGTTGCCCCACTGAGGAGCTGTTTGCCAAGCAGATGGAATGCCTTGGTTTTCTGCACAATAATGCCTCGTTACGCTTAGACCGCATGAACATGTGCAACTCAGTCCGCGTTGTGGCTCCTTTGATATCCGGAGAATTACTACAGTACGCCATGGCAATACCTCCGCAGTATAAACAAAAGCCTGAGGGAAATGATAAAATCGAAAAATGGATTTTCCGCAAAGCGTATGAAAATCTGCTGCCCCAATCCATAGTATGGCGGAGTAAACAAGAGTTCTCTCAGGGATCAGGCTCGGCAAAAGTGCTAACTGCATATTTTGAGGAACATATCCCAGACCATGAACTGACTGAGGCACAGGCTAAGTATCCCGTCATTCGTAGCAAGGAGGAGCTCTACTATTTTCGTCTTTTCACCGAGCATTTTGGCGCTGACCGTGCCGTGGAAACCGTAGGGCAATGGCTTTTACTGTAAGCAGGCATGCGTGGACTTACTAATATCCTTAAGGCCATTTGTGTCAAACAATTACCTTGCATCAAGGATAAGGTACCCCTCAGTGTGCTGACTAAGGCTGCTCCATTCGTTGTAATTTATAAGCCCTTGAAATCTGCAGCAACTTCGAATATAATCGACTTCAGGAGAGGAGATAAGCGGTTGGTCTAGCTAGCGACTGCCAGCTTATCTTTCTGTAGCCTTCCAAGAAAATTGTCGCGGGTTCGAGCCCCGTCTCCTGTCAAACAGGTATAGCTAGCAGGCTAGTGGTAAGCCTCCTCGTATCTTGAAGTTCTAGGTGCTTATCCCTTACAATTACATATATGCTTTATTAAGCCATTCTTATAAAATGGAGATGGAGTATGGGATACAAGGCAATTAAGACATCACCTCAGGACAATGTAGCTATTGCAGTAACTGTTATTCCTAAGGGAAGCACTGTTACCATACCAAGTAACGGTAATGTGGTAACAAATCAGGAGGTACCGCTTGGCCATAAGATAGCGCTTGACCCCATACAAAGAGGAGCCAATATTATCCGCTATGGTGAGGTCATCTGTTTGGCGAAGGAAAGTATCAAAGCCGGTGATTGGATTCATGTGCACAATACCATAAGCGATATTTAAACAGGTAAGGGGGCTTGTGATCATGTATTTTTATGGATATCCCCGAGAAGACGGTACCTATGGTGTGAGAAACTATGTAGTAGTCATGTCATCGGTTGTTTGTGCCAATAGTGTCGTTGAAGAAATTGCCAGGCAGGCACCCGGGGTGGTACCAATTACCCATAATCATGGTTGTGGGCGCACCGGCGAGATAGCAATGCGTACGTTGTCTGGGCTTGGTCGTAATCCAAATATTGCGGCGCTGCTTGTTATTGGGCTCGGTTGTGAGGAGTCTGTAGCACCAGATATTGCCGGTGCTGTTGCGGTGACAGGTAAACCAGTGGAATATTTGGTTATCCAGGATGAAGGAGGAACTTCCGAGACGACCATGAAAGGAGTTGAGATTGCCAGGAAGCTGCTGGCTCATGGTGAAGGGCAAAAACAGGAGAAAGCCGGCCTGGAACACTTGACAGTGGGCCTTGAATGTGGCGGGTCCGACGCTTTCTCTGGAGTGAGTGCTAACCCGGCGGTAGGAGCGGCAGCTGATTTAGTGGTGGTTGAGGGGGGTACCGTCATCCTCTCTGAGCTTAGTGAGATGGTGGGAACTGCCCATCTCTTGAAACGGCGGGCGGCCAATGCTGTGGTGGCAGAGAAAATAGATGCCTATGTAGCACTCGGCACTGAAGTTGCTGCCTGGGGTGCAAAGCGTGGTTATGCCGGTGCTGTCTCACCTGGTAATGTAGCCGGCGGGCTTACCAATATTATAGAGAAATCACTGGGGTGTATTGCTAAGGGTGGCACAAGCACTATTACTGATTGTATTCCCTATGCGATGAAGCCACAGACAAAAGGATTGGTTATTATGGAGACTGCTGGCTATGACATAGAGTCGATGACGGGTATGGTAGCTGGTGGGGCTCAAGTGGTTGTCTTTACCACCGGACGTGGGTCTCCGGCTGGACATGCCTTAGCGCCGGTGATAAAGGTGGTTAGTCATTCTGCTACCTATAAGAAGATGCCTGGTGACTTTGATGTTAATGCCGGTAGTATTATTGATGCTGAGAGATCTATCGAAGGCGTGGGCAGGGAGATTTTTGAACTTCTAATAGACGTGTCAAGTGGGAAACAAACTAGAGCAGAGATTAATAAGCAATGTCAGTTTGCCATTCGCCAAGATGGCTTTTATTGGCCTACGCTCAAAGATATTGCCGAGAAAAACCTGTGAAGCCGAGCATATGAAGTTACTCAGATTGTGGAATCAAAGAGCTGTCTTTTCTATTCAGCAGTAAGTTCCGCTAGCTGGTTAAGCACTTCTTCGAGGGTCTCTATTTCTTTACCATAGTTAACCCAATCACCGGCTTTCAGGTATTCTTGAGCCTGGTTGTAGTGCTGTTGAGCTTTCTTAGCCAGTTCTGCTATCTGAGCAGCTATTGGCTCTTCCTGTCCCGGGGTAACCGGCGGCTCTGGTTCAGCTGATGGTACCTCGGTACCGAAGATAGCGGCGAGACTTTCCTCTAATGTTTCTTCCATGGCTATCTGTTCACCGGCAGCCACGATAACTCGCTTCAGCTCTGGTAGCCCTCCAGCCTCTGCCTGGAGGAAGACTGGCTCTACATACATGAGGGATTCACCTAAAGGAATCATTAGCAGGTTACCGCGGATAACCCGGGAGCCACCACGACTCCACAGGGCAAGCTGCTCAGTAATGATGGTATCCTGTTGGATTCGGTTCTCAATCTGGCTGGGACCATACACTAGCCGTTCCTTAGGAAAGTTGTAGGCGAGTAACTTTCCATAGTTTTCTCCATCGCAGTAGGCAGCGAGCCAGCCAATGGTGTTATTCTTGTTCACTGGGGTGAAGGGCAACATTAGCAGGAACTCCTCTTTCTCTTTATCGGGCAGGCGTATGATGACATAGTAAGGCTCTATAGGCTGTTCGCTGCCGGCGTAGACCTCCTTGGGCACTGCCCACAGGTCTTCTTTGTTATAGAACACTCGAGTATCACGCATGTGGTAGCTTTGATATACCAAGGCTTGGATGTTGAACATGTCCTCGGGATATCTCCAATGGGCGCGCAAGTATTCGGGCATCTGCTCAACAGAAACGAAGAGTTGGGGGAATATGGACTGGTAAGTTCGTATTAAAGCATCCTCTGGGTCAGTGACATAGAACGTAACTTCGCCGCTATAAGCGTCGATAACTACTTTAACGCTGTTACGGATGTAGTTTAGCCCGCCACTTAGCGGTTCGGAATAGGGATAGCGGTCACTGGTAGTGTAAGCGTCTTGTATCCAGAACAGCTTGCCATCCATTACTACCAGATAGGGGTCGCTATCCAGTTTCAGAAATGGTGCCAGGTGGCTTACCCTTTCTCTGATATTTCGATAATACAATACCCGGCTTTCAGGCGTTAACTCGCTGCTGATAAGGATATTTAAGTCGCCAAGCTGCCAGGCATAGGCCAGGCGGCGGACAAAACCTTTTAAGCTAACTCCGCCCTCACCTTGATAATAACTGTAGACATTCTCGTCACCCATAGGATAGTCGAATTCTTGGGTGTTTGTTTTCACAATTACGTAATCATTCGTCTTTTCTCCGAAGTATATCTCGGGCCGCTCAATATCAAAGATGCCGACGGGGGGTATATCTTTCACCAGCAAATTGGGTAGCCCTTGAGTAGTGACTTCGTTAACCGGGCTTAGAGCAATACCGTAACCGTGAGTAAACTGTAGCTTGCGATTAACCCAGGTCTGAGCTTCTCCAGCCAGTTTTTCGGCAGATAATTCCCGAGCCGACAGCATGACCTGCCGGTAATCACCATCGATAGTGTAGCGGTCAACATCAACATCATTAAAGTCATAGTAAAGTCGAATGGACTGAATCTGGTTATAGGTATCTTTCAGCGGGCGATGGTCCCAAAGCCTAATGTTGTTGATAGTTGTCTCGTTCTGCTCTATATCCTGAGCGCTTGGCGTATCCTCTGCGGGAAAGGACTGCTCGGTGACCTGATCTAGAGCAAAGGCATCTCTTGTGAACTGGATATTATAATCAATATATGGACTCTCTCGAGCTAGCTCGTTGGGCTGTACCTGGAAGCGCTGTACCACGGCGGGGAAGATACCACCGAAGATGATGGCGACTGCTATCCATCCTCCGATACCATAGAGAAACCAGCGAGAGTTTCGACGCAATACGGAAAACAGGACCAGCCCAATCACTATGATTACTGTTACTAAGAGTATCCACTGTGCCGGCACCTTGGCGTGAATATCTGCATAGCTAGCTCCGAAGACTACTCCTCTTGTAGAGAAAACCAGTTCCCAAATACCAAGCCAGTAACCCCAGGCAAAAAAACCCAGTACGATTATAAGTAGTCCGCCAATATGGGCTAATACCGGCCTTGCAAGGTCGAACTTGCGCCGTTGCATTGTGTAGCTGATAGTGTATATAGCTGCGCTGCCAAGAAGAGTAATTATGAATGCACCTAAAAGCCAGCCATGTAGAAAATTAAGAAAAGGTAACGAGAAAATGTAGAAACTGACTTCTTTGTGGAAGACCGGGTCGGCGATACCGAAAGGCTGTCCGTTAAAGAAACGAAGCACAACTTCCCAGTTACCCTGGGCCACCAGACCAAATATTAGGCTGAGCAACGCTGTTCCGGTAATAATGCTCCACTTGGATAGCTGATGTAGCTGGCGCACTATAGTCCATGGCCAAAAACCTGATTCGGTCTTTGGCGTCAGGCGTGTAGCTAATACCAGGTTACCCAAAAATAAGATACCAAATATAACAGCCGCAGAGAAGAAAACTAATATCTTGGTCTTCAGGATAGTGGTATAGACACTACTATAACCCAGGCTGTTAAACCAGAGCCACTCGGTATAGATTCCTTTTGCTATATTGATGACAATAAACAGGGCTAATATTCCGGCCAGAATCAAGAGTACCCTGGAAGATGTTGAGCTTTGCTTGGGGGGCTTTACAGGCTTTCCGGCTCTATCTTCGGGGAACCAGCGCTGCCATTGTCTATCGAACGAGCTCAAGTATTTCCTCCTCTTCCAAAGCATAAGCAGTAGGACTATTCTACTAGCTTAATCCCATTATAGTATAAGCATAGGCGCAGAGCCCATGTAATTGACAGCGTAGCATACATATCCGTATTGGTCAATGCTGGTCCTGGTGAATTCGATGGCTTACTTTTTCCTCACTGGATACCTGATTATAGTCTTGATGACTTTAGCGTCGGGGCTGGTGATATATTCTTCTTCATGAACGCCAGCTATCTCATAGCCATTTTCTTCAACAAACTTATTCAGGCGTTCCACAGTGGTATACTCCTGGTCATAAGCCCCAAGGTGAAGAATCTGGCCTGCTATTCCGTAATCCCAGGCTTCTATCTTTACCTCAATATTGGGAATTTTTTGGGGTAGGGAGGTGGTGTCGTCAGGAACGGGCAGACCGATAATAATGGTCCATTCCTCTATAGGGGTAAGATGGGCATCGGGATAACGGGCACGCGGTCTACTGACCTTGAAGGTAGGTAGCCCTTTTTTCTTATGGTCAAATTTCAGGGTATAAACTGAACCATAGAGAGCTGGCATAAGTTCAGAGAAGACCTTATCCGGCGTACCCCTGCCATAGACTACTGCCATCTTTTGTGATGGCATTTCAAGAATTTGGGGATCTGTCTTGGATAGTTTTTGTGGCGTCATATGATTACCCTCCCATTTGCTGATTTATCTAGCCAAGTGTAGCATGTAGGTAAATCCTGTCAATAGAAATAGGAAATGAGATTGTTTATCTACTTCACCCCCTTTGTCTACACTATTGTTTCTTGGAGGTGGGGGGAAGTATGAGAAGGAGGAGGTGTCAGCCCATCTTGGAGGCTCTCTGCACTGTAAGGAATGGGAGTAAGTTAAGTATGGTAGGAATAATGGCTGGCATACCTGGAATGATTTCCACCTAATGTCCCTCTCCAAATTTCTGCTCTCGTATCATCTTCTCGCCATATTCCAGTAGCAGCTTGGCTCGCTCCTGGGGCAGGTCTTTTCTGGTCTCCAGGTATTTTTTCAGTGCCTCAACGGGCGTTAGTTCTTCAGCCGTCCACTTGCCCAGCCTGAGGCGTGTCTCTCTTTGTATGTCCTTGATGATGGTAAAGTAATGTGTTTCTTTCAGAGCATTTCTGATGTCATTGTCTCTAAGTTGCCCCTGGCACTCCGCTGGCAGGCTGATTTGGAGTCGGACTACGGCGTCACTAATCTTGCCGTGTTGTTTAGCAATAGCCTTGAGCACAGTTGTTGTTGGGTCAATGTCCTCCGATTCAATACTAGTATTGATGGTAAGAAAGCGGCGTCCGTCTATCATGTGGAAGTCAAAAGAGACCTGTCTCTTTTTCGTTTCGTCGTTCGGTGTTATTTCAATCAGGTAGAATCCTTTGTCATCTTCTTCCTCGCCAAAATCCAGGCGCTCCAGACTACCGGCGTAGACTACTGGCGGGTTCTGGGAAAGGGTCTGGTGTTTATGAATATGACCCAGGGCGATATAATCGAAAGCCGGATTGGCCACATTGCTCAGCAGCAGGGCATGCTCCTGTCCAATAGCCAGTGCTCTTTCTGAACCTACTCTGGCTCCGGATATCCAGACATGAGCTGCCAATATCGAGGGTAACTCAGGGTCAAGTTTCGGAATATTGGCGTCGATAATGTTGGTTAATACCTCTTGCATTCTTTGATTAAGCTGTTCAAAGTTAAGATTTTTAGTCTCTTCTTTTGTTAGCAGGGCGCTTCGTCTTAACCAGGGTAGAGACATTACCTGAATAGCTCCACTTTTAGTGGGGATGCAGTGTAGTTCGGGGCGATTAGAAACGTAGACATTTTTTACGGCTAACGTGTCAAAAATTTCGGTGGCGGTAGCGCGGCCGATTACGTTAGGAAGATCATGGTTGCCAATAAGAAGAAAGATGGGAATATCGTTGGTGGACAGACGGTTAATGCGCTTGGCGAACTCGCGTTGCTGGGTCTGGGTCGGCTCGCGGGTCTTATAGGCATCACCACAGAAGAGGACCAGGTCAACGCTATTGTCTAGAGCATAGTCTACCACCTGATCAAGAGCTCTCAGGAAATCTTCCAGACGCGTGGATAAGCCGGTTTCCGGGTTGATATGCCCGTAGCGCTCAACCCCGAGATGAAGGTCGGCAAAGTGGATGATTTTCATTATTTATTTTACCCCACCCCCCTTTATCCCCCTTCCCTAGGGATGGGGGAATTGACATTAAAAGAGGGGCGAAACCTCTCAAACTCCACTATTTTTAACCTGCCCTTGTATTTCTATAATACAAGGCGGCTTTCAAGTAAGCAGTAATCAATGTGCACCATGCCTCGTCGGAAAGAAAATATCATTTGGAATTCTGTATCCACTCCTCGGGGGGTAGAGGACCATTGTATAGGAACCAGTGGAGCCTCAGTCGGTTATCCCTAAGCTCGCCTATAGTGTAGAGTACGTGCAATTTAGGGGAGCCCTCGGAGTCACTGGTGGCTAGGTAAGTATTTAGGCCAGTGCTTAGCTTGAGTACGTAGCCGTAGGATGACCCTCGGAAGTCCACTATTGCATTTGGGGTACCCTTGTAAACTGTGATAGGGGAGTAGTCTAGATGTGTGATAGGTCCTAAAGGGCTGGGTAGAGGTATGGACTGGGCTATCTCCACTACCTCGTAATAGTCCTCTACTACGGCGAAGTTATAATATATATCTTCGAGCCTGTTCAGTTTAGGCTGGTAGTAGAACACTTGCGTCATTATCCAAGCTATACCAATTATACCAATCCCTAAGGAGACTAGAGGTAGGAATCTCCACACCCAGCTTGGTGTCTTACTAGTCTTCTTGGTCACTTTACTTTTCTTTCCTCCCTACTCCTTCCATATCTGACCACCCGGTGGTAGGACAAAGAGGTCTTCACCACTGAGCTTGGCGGTTAATACTGCCTTTAATGTGCTGATGGGAACTCGTATCTGGTTCATGCTGTCGCGTTCCCGGATGGTGACCTGGTTATCTTCCAGCGACTGAAAGTCAATTGTAACACAGAAGGGAGTACCAATCTCGTCTTGACGCCGGTAACGCCGCCCGATTGATTGGGCATCGTCATATTGTGTCATGAAACACGGACGCAGGTCAGCGTGTACCTGCTTTGCTAGTTTAACCACCGGCTCCTTCCTGCTTAAGGGGAGTATCGCTACTTTGATCGGAGCCAGACTGGGATGAAAATGAAGTACCACTCTTAATTCGCCGTTGTCCATCTCCTCGTCGTAGGCATCGCATAAAACAGCCAGGGTGGAACGGTCTACTCCAGCCGATGGCTCGATGACATAAGGCACGTAATGCTCTTTGGTCTCGTCATCGAAGTATTCCAGACTCTTGCCGCTAGACTTAGCGTGTTGTACCAGGTCATAGTTCCCCCGGTTGGCAATACCTTCCAGCTCTGCCCAGCCCATAGGAAAGAGGTATTCAATGTCATAGCAGTCCAAGGCATAGTGGGCCAGTTCATCTTTTTTGTGTTGCCGTAGTTTGATGTTTTCCTGTTTGATGCCGAGGTTGATGTACCAGTTAAGGCGTTCTTGAACCCAGTAGTCGAACCACTCATTATCAGTTCCGGGCTTAACAAAAAATTCGATTTCCATCTGTTCGAACTCGCGGCTGCGGAAAATAAAATTGCCGGTGGTAATCTCGTTGCGAAAGGATTTACCTATTTGAGCAATGCCGAATGGTAGTCTCTTCCTGGTGGTATTGAGCACATTTTCGAAGTTAACAAAAATACCCTGAGCAGTTTCCGGGCGCAGATAGACGGTACCGGCTTTATCTTCAACAGGGCCCATGAAGGTCTTAAACATTAGATTAAACTGGCGAGGATCAGTGAGCTCACCTTCGCATGAAGGGCACCTGTCGCCTTTCAGGTCATCCATGCGCCATCTAAGGTGGCAGTTCTTACACTCTACCAGCGGGTCGGAGAAGCCGTCCAGATGGCCACTGGCTGCCCAAACCTGGGGGTGCATTATAATACTGGAATCCAGGCCAACCATGTCATTACGCTCATGAACGATCGTTCGCCACCAGACCTGCTTTATATTCCGTTTTAGTTCTGCGCCTAGAGGTCCGTAGTCCCAGCAACTAGAAAGACCTCCATAGATATCGCTACTGGGAAAGACAAAACCGCGCCGTCGGCAGAGGGAGACAATCTTCTCCATATCAACTTTAGCTGGTACTTGCTCAGACACTATTGCTACTCCTTAAACTCTTAGTAGGTTGTGCTTTTAATTACTTAGAAAAACTGCTATATGCCTTGCAAAATACGCCCTGAGTTTAAAATTGCCAAGTCAAATACCCCTGTTTGTTATCAAATGATTCTCGTATGAATTGTAGCTGAAAATGTTTTCCAATGCAAAAAGCTTTTCTAATACGGGTTGGTTATTGGCTTATCATAGGGATTTGACAT
>CAZNEL010000002.1:0-40811 GCA_964572285.1 uncultured Dehalococcoidales bacterium
CTATTACCAGCGCCAGAACCATGATTCCGGGGGTTAATACCAGACCTGGCTTTACCCCCACTGCCCCACCTACCCAACCTATCACCGGTGCCCCGATAGCAACCCCGGCGGTAAGCAGGGCATGGAAGATACCGGTGGCCAGGCCGCGTTCTTCAGCGGCAGTATAGTCGGTAATCAGGGCTGAAATTGAGGGGAATAATATGCCGTAGGCTATTCCGTATAATGTCATCGCCACTGCCAGCAGGGGGAAAGTTGTTACTGAAGGAAGAATAACCAGAGAAACTATACCCAGACTGATACTGATAATGGTTGGTGTCAATCGTCCTATCTTATCGGAAAGAGCCCCACTCGGAAGCTGAGCAATGATGAACATGATAGCAAAGATAGCCAGCAACATTCCAACGTGAAATGCTTCCATTCCCAGGTTACTCACGTGGAGCGGTAGCAGGGTAAC
This sequence comes from uncultured Dehalococcoidales bacterium, assembly GCA_964572285.1. Classification (GTDB taxonomy): domain Bacteria; phylum Chloroflexota; class Dehalococcoidia; order Dehalococcoidales; family JAUVZE01; genus CAZNEL01. The sequence continues at coordinate 455 of CAZNEL010000002.1, forward strand.
CACACCACCGAAGGTAAAGTATTGGGCAAATATGGAGCTGTAGGCGACAATAAGTCCTCTTCTTTTCAGGAGGTCCTTTATTTTCTTGAAGCCCCTATCGGGCAGAGTTTTAGTCGGCATACCACTTTGCTTGTTGCCCCCAGGCAGTAACAGACTTATGATTACTCCTATCATTAACAATGCTGCTCCGAATAGAAAAAGAGTCTGATAACCCAGTCGAGAGACAAAAATCCCGCTTAGTCCGTAACCGACTAGAGTAGCTGCTGCTAGGGACATACCGTAGAGACTCATCGCTCTGCCCCTTCGGGTTTTATCAGAGTAATCAGCGGTAGCCGACATGGTAGCTGGACCAACTAGCCCACCACTTGTTCCGTGAAGCACTCGTACTAATGCCAGATGAATCGGTGAGCGACTAATCGAATAGAGAAACATGCTGAGCGCATCGCCGATTAATCCAGTAATTAACGGGGCTTTATAGCCTACCCGGTCAATCAACCGACCAAGCAGGATATTCGCTAGGGTGTTGGTTATTGAATAAAGACCGATGATAATTCCGACCAACCCGACACTGGCACCGAGTGTTGAAGCGTAAAGAGACATAATCGGTATCAGTAGATGAGTGTCCAGAAAGCCGAGGAAGGTAACGATGGAAATGATTGGCAATGCTGCTCGGGATTGAGGTCGCTTAAATTCATCCATTATGTGCTGACTATTTTATAGGAAAGTAGGCTTCTTGTTCAACTTGGGCTGGCTTGCTATAATAAATGAAGTAACTTTAATTGAGTTGGTTGTGATGACTAAACAATCTGGTTTGCACTATCATCGGCTGGTGGTTAAGTTGGGTACCACTCTGCTCACCGGCGGTACTGATCAACTAAATGAAGACATAATGTCACAGCTCATCGCTCAGGTGGCACAGCTTCATCAGCGTGGAACAGAAATACTCATAGTTTCTTCCGGAGCGATAACCTCAGGCAGACATAAATTAGGGTTGTACAGGAAACTCAGTGGTATTCCTTTCAAACAGGTGCTGGCTTCAGTGGGGCAGAGCCGCCTGATGTCTGTTTATGAGCATCTATTTGATCAACATAACATAACGGTGGCGCAAGCTCTATTGACCAAGAATGACCTGTCTGACCGGTCTGGTTACCTGAACGCTCGTAATACTTTGCTGGCCTTGCTGGAGCTTGGGGTAATATGCGTTGTCAATGAAAATGATGTAGTGGCAGTGGACGAGATTCAGGAGGCAAAGTTCGGCGATAATGATAATCTATCAGCCTTGGTGGCTAACCTGATTGATGCTGACCTCCTGTTAATGCTTGGTGATGTTGCTGGACTGTATACTGCTGACCCGCATCACTATCCTGACGCCCAGTTGATTCCACAGGTGGAGAGGATAGATTCGCAGATTGAACGTTTGGCAGCAGGCACTTCTGACAATCGGGGCATCGGTGGCATGGTTACCAAGATAGAGGCAGCTAAGCTGGCCACTACCTCGGGGATAACTGTAGTGATAGCTGATGGTAGGGAGCCAGATATTATCCTAAGGCTGGTTGCTGGTGAAGCTGCTGGTACCCGTTTTGAACCATTTACGGATAAACTTGAAAGCCGTAAGCGCTGGATGGTCAGCCACCTTTCTGCTAAGAACCGACTGACAGTAGATTCCGGTGCCGCTGGAGCGCTCAGAAAACAGAAGCGTAGCCTGCTGGGGACAGGCATTAAGCAGGTTGAAGGCGACTTTCAGCGTGGCGATGTGGTGACTATCTATGACCACAAGGAGTCTATCCTAGGCTGTGGCATTACCAATTATAGTGCCAGTGATATTCGCACTATTAAAGGCACTCATTCCAAAGAGATTGCTACTCTCCTTGGTTATGACTACGGTGCTGAAGTAGTGCACCGCAATAACTTGGTGGTATTATAGATTTAGGAATAAGTTATGAAAACTAATGTTCTTTACTTTGGTGACAATCTGGAAATCTTGCGAAACCGAGAATATTTCCCTGATGAATGTATTGACCTTATCTATCTTGACCCACCGTTTAATAGTAAGAAGGACTATAACGTCCTGTTCAAGGAAAACGGTGGGGTTGAATCTGAAGCCCAGATAAAAGCCTTCACCGATACGTGGCACTGGACGCAGGCGGCTGAGAACACCTATCACGACATTGTAGTTAATGGGCCGCTGAAGGTTGGGAAGCTAATCGGCGCTCTGCACGATGCCATAGGTCACAATGATGTCATGGCATACCTGGTGATGATGACGGCGAGGTTAATAGAGCTTCACCGTGTCTTAAAGCCCATCGGCTCTCTGTATCTACACTGCGACCCCACCGCCAGCCATTACCTTAAGTTGGTGCTAGACCAGATATTCAGCCCGGCTAATTTTAGAAATGAGATTGTGTGGAAAAGAGCCAATGCTCATAACGACCCTAAAAAATTTGGGCGAATATCAGATACAATTTTATATTACAGTAAAACGGATAATCCGATTTGGAATCCCCAACATACTACTTATCGGGAAGCTTATTATAAAAGTCACTTTCAACAAGATACTGATGGGCGTTTTTCCCGTACAGTCCCGCTAGACGCACCTCGTCATGGAACTGGAAGTCCTGCTTTGCTTTATGAGTGGCACGGCAAATGGCCAGCACCTAGCAGGACTTGGGCTGTTCGTAAAGAAACAATGGAGGAATATGAGCGAAATGGTCTGTTGAGATACACCAAGACAGGAACGCCTACACTTATTCAATATGCTGATGAAATGCTAGGTGTGCCACTTCAAAACATTTGGACTGATATACCCCCAGTAAATCCACAAGCTAAAGAGAGACTCGGTTATGAAACGCAAAAACCACTCCCACTCCTTGAGCGTATTATCCAAGCCAGTTCCAATGAGGGGGACATTGTCCTTGACCCCTTCTGCGGCTGTGGCACGGCGGTGGCCGCTGCCCACAAACTAAACAGGCGCTGGCTCGGCATTGATATTACCCATTTAGCCATCAACCTCATGCGTACTCGCCTCAAGGACAGCTTTGGCATTGACGTCGAGGTTATCGGTGAGCCTAAAGACCTGTCTGGGGCTAAAGCTCTAGCCCAGCAACAACCTGATGGACGCTATCAATTCCAGTGGTGGGCTCTGGGTTTGATTGGCGCCAGACCACTTGGCGAGAAAAAGAAGGGGGCTGATAAGGGAATTGATGGAGTCATTCATTTTATTGATGATGTGAGTGGCGAGGTAAGACGAGTAGTGGTTCAGGTAAAGAGCGGGCATATTGGAGTTAATGCTATTAGAGAACTTAAAGCGGTGGCTGCTAATGATGCTATAGGTGTCTTGATTACTCTAGGGCCACCCACTGGTCCAATGAAGGTTGAAGCGGTAGATGCTGGCTATTACCGTTCTCCAATTTGGAATGAAGATTACCCTAAGATACAGATATTAACTATAGAGGAGCTTTTACAAGGCAAGACGGTTGATATGCCCCCGCAGACTCAGACCAGCGTAACCTTTGCTAAGGCACCAAAAGTCTCCAAGAAGGAAGGAGAGCAGTTGTCTATGGGTTAGGGGGTGAGATAGATAAAAATCTAAATGGACCAGTAAGGTCTATATGAAATCTTCTTTTTGCTTGTGCTATACTACATAGAGAATAATTGAAGGGAGGGTGTAATTTAAGAATGTCTCAGCAGACGCAATCAGTAGACCCAGCATGTGAAATAACCAATCCCTTTGAAATGGTTAAGCAGCGGATTGGTGCTATTTGTGAAAGAATTGGTACTTGTGAAGTATGTAATTTAAGACTTAAGGCATGCCAACGGGAACTCACAGTCAACTTCCCGGTAAAAATGGATGACGGACACGTAAAAGTTTTTACCGGTTACAGAGTTGAGCACAATCGTACTCGGGGCCCAGCTAAAGGTGGTATCCGTTATCATCCAGATGTTACCCTGGACGATACTAAAGCTTTTGCTGCTTTGATGACGCTGAAGTCAGCAGTGATTAATATCCCTTTTGGGGGAGCTAAGGGAGCGGTGGCGTGTGATCCACTGACTATGTCGCAGGGTGAACTGGAGAGATTAACCCGACGATATACCAGCGAGATTATGCTGGTAATCGGCCCGGAAAGAGATATTCCGGCACCCGATGTTGGCACAAACCCCCAAATCATGGCCTGGATCATGGATACCTATAGCATAAATGTAGGTTATTCTGTATTGGGAGTAGTCACTGGGAAACCTCTAAGTATAGGTGGTAGCTTGGGCAGACTTGAGGCGACAGGCCGAGGGTGTACGATTAGTACCCGTTTAGCCGCGAAACAGCTGGGTATAGATCTAGAAGGAGCCTCAGTAGCGGTTCAAGGCTTTGGTAACGTAGGCTCCGCTGCCGCCAAACTGCTTACCAAAGAGGGTTGTAAAATCATAGGCATAGCTGATGTTAACGGTGGCATATATAACTCAATGGGAATAGATATGGAAGGTGTAATCCAGCACTGCAAGGAAACAGGTTCAGTAGTTGGGTGCAAGAATACCGAAGCTATAACAAATGCTGAACTTCTAGCACTTCCATGTGATATATTGGTGCCGGCAGCTATGGAAGATGAGATATGCGCTGCCAATGCCGGGTCCGTTAAAGCAAGGGTGATTGTAGAAGCCGCTAATGGACCTACTACTCCGGAAGCGGATAATATTCTTCAGGCTAATGGGAAGTATGTTGTCCCTGATATCCTGGCTAATGCTGGTGGGGTGGTAGTGTCATACTTTGAGTGGGTACAGGGTCTGCAGTCTTTCTTCTGGAGCGAAGATGAAGTAAACCGCCAGCTACAAAGCGTGATGGAGAATGCCTTTGGCGAAGTACTAGAGGTGAGTCAGCGTGAAAAAGTAGATATGAGAAACGCTGCCTATATGCTGGCGATAAAACGAATAGAAGATGCGATGCTGGTCAGAGGGATATTCCCATAACTTGTTATCTAGCCATAAAAGAATTTTAGCTTGAGAAATAGTTACCCAATGCGAGGGCAAGTTTCAGGCTAACGCAAGATAGCTTGAGTGTTAAGAGGGAATGTAAGCTGATAAAGCGTGGGATAAAATGAATTCAGGAATAGAAGAACTGGAAGAAAAGGGCAGGGCAGCTAAAGCCGCATCCCGGCGGATGGCTTATGTGTCTACCGAGGTGAAGAACAGGGCTTTACATAATATATCATCCGATCTGTTAACAAAAAAGGGCGAGATACTGGCGGCTAACCAGATTGATTGTAAGGAAGCAGAGGCATCGGGGATGAGTGCAGTTATGCTTGATCGGCTGATGCTTGATGCCAGTCGACTTGAGTCTATAGCCCAGGATGTACTGGCGGTAGCGGCATTGCCTGATCCGGTAGGTGAGGTATTTGATATGCGTACCTTGCCCAACGGCTTATTGGTAGGTAAAAAGAGGGTTCCCCTGGGTGTAATCGGGGCTATCTATGAGAGCCGACCTAATGTTACTATTGATATCTCTAGCCTTTGCTTAAAAGCAGGCAACGCTGTTATTCTGAGAGGTGGTCGTGAAGCAATCCATTCTAATAGTGTTTTGGCTAAAGTGGTTCAGGAGGCAGCGGCAAGAGCCGGGGTACCTGATGGAGCAGTGCAGTTCATTGAGAATAATGACCGAGACCTGGTTAATCATCTGATCTCAATGACCAACATTATTGACCTTATTGTTCCCCGGGGTGGAGCCAACTTGATTCGGTTTGTCAAGGAGAAAGCTACTGTACCAGTGGTGGCTGGGGGGATTGGGGTCTGCCATACCTATGTGGATAGGAGCGCTGATATAGATAAGGCAGTGGCGATTGCTTTTAATGCCAAGGTGCAACGCCCCACTGTGTGTAATGCCTTAGACACCCTATTAGTTCATGCTGATGTTGCTGAGCGCTATCTACTCTTAATAGCTGCTGAGTGGGCCAAGGCTGGGGTGGAGATGCACTGTGATGAGCGAGCTATGGCTATCCTTAAACCAAGCTCTTCTTTGAAACTGGTTCCAGCTAACGATGGGGACTGGGGTAAGGAGTTTCTGGCGCTGGTGGCAGCAGTTAAGATAGTGGATTCTCTGGATGAGGCGCTGGAGCATATTGAGCGCTATGGCTCTGGACATTCCGAGGCAATCATAACCGAAGAATATGGAGCAGCGATGCGTTTTCTCAACGAGGTGGATGCTGCCTGTGTCTATGCTAATGCCAGCACTAGGTTTACCGATGGCGGACAGTTCGGACTGGGAGCAGAAGTAGGTATTAGCACTCAGAAGATGCATGCCCGGGGTCCGTTCGGGTTAAAAGAGCTAACCAGCTACAAGTGGATTATCTTTGGCAGCGGGCAAGTACGTCCTTAAATACCTAGACTATTTGAGATTTTCTATTGCTGCTTGTTGTACTTCGAACAGTTTTTTGATACCCTTCTCCGATAAAGAGAGGACGGAATCAATAGCTTCCTTGGTAAAGGGTTTGGTTTCCGCTGCGCCCTGAATCTCGACGAACTCATTCTTGCTGGTCATCACTACATTAAAGTCAACCGCAGCGTTATAGTCTTCATCGTAGCAAAGGTCAAGTAGCATATAGCTTTTCATTATGCCAACGCTAGTAGCGGCTACAGCACTCTTTAGCGGTATAGCTGACAACATTCCCATATTGGTTAGGGTTTGGAGGGCTTGGTATAAAGCCACGTAGGAGCCTGTTATAGCTGCCGTTCTGGTACCTCCATCTGCCTGAATGACATCACAATCTACGATTAGCGTTCTCTCTCTCAGGGCATCTAGGTCGGCTATTGCTCGCAACGAACGTCCGATAAGGCGCTGAATTTCCTGGCTTCTTCCCCTAACTCTACCTGTATCACGGGGAGTGCGAGTAACTGCAGCTCGGGGTAGCATAGAATATTCGGCAGTAATCCAGCCACTACCCGTATCTCTAAGGAAAGCTGGAACGCGATTTTCCACGCTGACTGAACACAGCACTCTGGTCATCCCCATTTCTATCAGTGCCGAGCCTTCAGCGAAACTCTGAAATCCCGGTGTTATTTTTACTGGTCGTAATTCATCCCAGGCACGACCATCAACTCTTTTCATAACGGGTCTTCCTTTTAGCAGGCGATATGTTAGAGTATAGCATCGCTTGGTGGTAATGACAATCACAGTATGCTTAACTTTGCTGATCTCGCCCAGAATACTGGCGGCGAAGATGATATAATAAAGCAGAGCCGTCGTGGTTATTCGGACTCTAGAGGAGGAAAAATTGGAAAAGTACTTAAAATCGACGCCCATCATTGACTCAGACAATGGATCTGTAATAAACAAGGCTCAAGAGTTAACAGAAGGGTTAAACGAAGATACAGAAAAGGCTAAAGCCTTGTTTTATTTCGTGAGAGACAGAATCAAATACAATGTCTATGTACCAAAGTATCCGGCCGAAACCTTTCGGGCCAGCGAGACTCTCAACAGAGTTCAAGGCTACTGTGTGCAGAAAGCGGTGCTCCTGGTTGCCTTGTCTCGAGCAGTCGGTGTCCCTGCCCGGCTTCATTTCGCCAAGATTAGGAACAATCTAATATCACCAAAGCTGTACAAGGTTATGAAAGGTAACATATTCCCCTGGCATGGCTACGCAGAACTATATCTTCAGGAGAAATGGGTCAAGGCGACCCCAACATTTGACCTGAAGATGTGCCAGAAGCATGGCATTATCCCAGTAGAATTTGATGGCCAAAATGATGCCAGGTTTAACCGTTACAATGAAGAGGGCAAACTGCATATTGAATATCTTAAGGACTATGGACCGTATGATGATGTACCTTTTGAGGAAATCTGGCAGGCTTTGGGTGAACGAGGCCTACTAGGGGAAAGAACTTAGCTGGAACGGATATTTATCTACCTTAGTCCTTCTTAGACTTTTCGTTGCTTCGTATGCACGGTATTGGTAGAGTATTGCTATGAACATAAACCCTGAAATTGTTAGCCTGATAGATGGAATCAGGAATGATAAGACGCATGGCGCGAGCCAGTTAACGAGGCAGGCGGCGGAGGTAATGAAGCTTTCTGTCGAACATAGCCGAGTAGGTAGTGTTGAGCAATTTTTATCAGAGCAGAGAGAGGTAGGAGAGAGGTTAATGTCGGCTCGTCCGGCGATGGCACCGATATTTAATATTGTTAATCACTTGCTTAAGGTAATAGCTGACCAATCGATAGAAGCAAACCTGACATCAATCAGGAACTTTGCTATTGCAAAAGCTGATGAGGTAATTGAGGAATCGCTACAGGCTGTAACCAGGATTGCTCAATACGGCTCAGAGCTAATTGCTGATGGCGACAGGATAATGACTCATAGCTATAGCTCAACAGTGATGGCAGTATTCAGGGAATCTCTTAGTAAACACAGGAATGTAGAGGTTATTGTTACCCGGTCAGGTCCGGGTCGTACTGGTGAGAGAGTTGCTCAGGAACTCAGTTCTTATGGAATGACGGTTGCATTTGTCGATGATGCAGCTATGGGGCTTTATGCACCCACGGTTCATAAGGTAATGGTTGGTGCTGATAGAGTATGTGCCGATGGCAAAGTAATTAACGGGATAGGTACTTATCAGTTGGCTTTAGCGGCTAAGATGACTGGTGTTCCCTTCTATATTTTCTGTGAGACGCTTAAGTTTGACCCCAGGATAAAGAGCGATGAGGTTAATTTGGAAGAGAAAGAACCTTTTGAAGTGGTTGAACCGGGGAGATTACCACTTGAGGTCAGGGTTAGAAACCCTTACTTTGATGTCATGCCACTTGAACTGGCTACGGGAATAGTTACTGAGAACGGGTTCCTTACACCACAAGGGGTCATCAATTATTTGAAGAAACTCCCTACGTGATAGCTAGCTTTTATATACTCTGCTCAAAGTTTCCTTTAGCTTGGGCACGGTTTGATAATTACCTATTTCCGCGGGTTTTATCCATCTTAGCTCTTTGTGTTCCCAGTCAATTCTGATTTTGTTCCTATCATTTATGCGGAAAAGGTAAGGATATACTACCCATCTTACCCCGAGTTTATTATCTTCGATTGTTAAAGGATTGCTGCTTATTATTAGCGTTAGGTCTTCTTGGGTCAGGCTGGTCTCTTCGGCTATCTCGGTTAGTGCCTGCTCATCGGCAGTGGTATCTATATAACCGCTAACGCCAGCCCATTTTCCCTGATAGCTGCCGACTTTTTCGCTGCGGCGCAGAATCAGTATCTCACCATTGGATTCGAGAAAACAGGTTACAACTCGCTTTTCTTTTAACATAAATTCCTGGTTGATCTATATTAAGCTTGCCAGGTAGTCCTTAAGCCAGGCTAGGGCAGCTTCGGCAGCGTCTCGTTTATTTTGCTTCCGGTCTCCGTGAAAAAGGTGTTTTTGACTATAAGTACCAGCTTGATGTGATAAACCAAGGTAGAATAGCCCCATCGGCTTTGCCGGAGTAGCGCCGCCAGGGCCGGCAACTCCGGTATCGGATATGCATATATCTACAGCTAATGCCTTTCTCCCTCCCTGTGCCATCTCCTCAGCTACCTGATGACTTACTGCGCCGTATTGCCGGATGGTATCAGCTTTGACTTCGACCAGTCTGATCTTGGCCTCATTACTGTAGCTGGTAATCGATCCTTTGTAATAATCTGAACTACCGGGGATATTTGTAATCAGATGGGATATTAGCCCACCGGTGGCTGATTCCACCGCTCCCAGCGTTAGCCCTTTCTGGCGGAGTAGATTTCCGATATCTTCTTCCAGGATAGACATGGTTTTAGATAAAGCTCTCCTTTAGTTTTTGTATCGTCTCATTGCTTATCGGGCTACTATTCTGACTCAGCTTATTTATAATCTGCTCAACTGCTTGATGTTTGCGGGGGTTAGCTAATTCGTCGAGGTTAACATAAAAACCCGCTCGTCTGCCGACGATAAAATTGGTTTTTTCCTGGGGTGGGAGTTCTTGGAATTTATTAATAATAGCCAGCATTTTTTCTTTGTCTTGGGGTAATTTACCTTCAAGTTCCTGAAGCAGGTTGGTAATGTGGTCACTAACGTAGTTTGAGTGACACTCGAGATGTTCAATAAAGAGCTTTTCTTCGGCGATGACCTCCTCGTCCGTGGACTGAATAAAGCTGCCCTCTTTGAGTTCTTGATATAACGGCATTCCACCATGAATGGTTAAGGTTCTGATCCTGATGAAATCGGGTTCTATCTCGTTGAGCACTTTGGTAGTTTCGATAGCATGCTGGCGCCACATTTTTTTGCCACCCAGCCCCAGGATAACATATTCACATAGTGAGATGCCTGATGCCACTATTTTTTTACCACCCTCAATCTGTTCTGCGGCCGTAACCCCTTTGTCCATGTATTCAAGCAGCGGGTCGTAGCCTGATTCTAAGCCAATATGCAACCGTGAAAGCCCGGCTTCGTATAGCTCCCTTAGCTCTTCCAGTTTCTTTTTGGCGGCTGTCTTGGAGCGGGCATAGCTGGTTATCCGGTTAATACTGGGCAATGTTTGCTTCAAGAACCTGATTACTTCAACCAGATCGTTAGTCCTCATAATAAGACTGTTGGCATCCTGCAGAAAGACATTCTCGCCGCCAGCGTAAAGCCACAGGGCAACATTAAAGTAGGCTTGATTCGGTGGATTATTAAGTATCACTCTAGCTATTTCCTTAACGTTACCACCATAGTCAGAGTGCTCTGAAATCTCTTTTAGCCTATCCTGTATAGCCTTGACAGCTAGTATGTCTTGCTTTATCTCTGCTACTGGCCGGAGCTGGAATTTTTCTCCCTTATAGGTGTGGCAGAACTTACATCTATTCCACGGGCAGTTTCTCGTTGTCCGAATAAGCAGTGAGTAGGCCTCGCTGGGGGGTCTGATTGGTCCGAGCTCAAAGAAATCCGGTACTTGCTCGGTTAAAGCCATCGGAACGCCTCCCTCATAATAAATTTAAAGTTGTCCTTCACTGTGTCTGGAGTGGTTACAATCTCCATATGTCCGGGAAGCAGATAGCTGATTTCCAGCTGCGATAGTTTTTCTATGGAGTGCTTAAGCTCATCGGTGTTACCACCGGGTAAGTCGGCCCTGCCTATATTGCCAGTAAAGATGACATCACCGCAAATCAGGATTTTATCTTTTGGGCTGTAGAAGCAGATACTGTCCGGTGAATGCCCCGGGGATGGGATAAGCTCAAGTTCTATATTTCCGGTATCCAGTTTATTGCTATCTAGATAATTATCAGCTACAAACCCTATTGGTGGAAAACCGAAGAATCTTGATGTTTCTGTAACAGCTACATCATAAAATTGCTTTTGTAATGGGTGGGAAAGGATTTTAGCTCCGGAGATTTGTTTGAAAGCCTCATTTGCGCCGCAATGGTCAGCATGCAGATGGGTGTTAGTTATGATATCAATACCTTTAGCCTCAATACCGTCTTGCTGTAAATATTGTATTAGTGATGTCAGGATTTGGGGGGAGCCGGGGTCTATGATGATAGTAGGATTGCCTTTGATAACATAGGTGTTACAGTCCAGCATACCTTGCTCCGGGTAAAAGTATAGATTTTTTGTTAATCTCATGTTATTATCCCTATTGATTATATAGTAGCTATAGAATAAAATAAAGCTCATAAGCTGTTTGGTACTATTCGTAGAAAAATAAAATATCGAGGAGGTTTCAAATGGGAGTGCTAGCTCTGATTCTGGGTATTTTAGGTGGACTGGGCACAATTATGAGTATTATTACAGCGGCGGAGTTAATCCCAATGGTTCTTGTCGGGTTTACTGACGTATACTGGTTGGGATTATCTGGGATTCTATTCCTCGCTGCTATTACTTGTCTTTTTGCTCGTAGTGAAGGAGAGTAGCTGCATCAACTGACAATAATGTAAATATCGAATAATATTCTGGCTGATAACTTGAGTCAGAGGATAAATAGGTTGCGTTTTGCTTAAAACAACAATCTCGGTGCGAGTTCGTCCCAATGCTGCCAGGAATGAAGTAGTAGATGTGACTGATGGGATATACCTTGTTAAGGTATCAGCACCACCGGTCAAAGGTAAAGCTAATAATGAGCTGGTTGCTTTCCTCAGTAGGCTGCTAGGAGTGAGCAAAAGCCAGGTAAATATTATCAAGGGCTATACCTCCAGAAGTAAGGTTATAGCCCTTGATGGTCTCAGCCAGGAAGATATCATGAAGCGTCTCTTACCAGGCTAGGTAGCTTTACTTTCTATTGAAGCCTTCTTCTTATGGCGACGCCACAGGATAATACCGAGTACAGTTCCCCAGATGGGGATGAAGATTAATAGCCAGATAGCTATAGTGCCGATAACCTGCCCGGCAATAACAATTCCACGAAGGGCTGATTTGAATGTCTCTACAATATTCCAGCCGGCACGGACTAGCGGCTTAGCGGTGGTTTCGGGTTCGAGCCGTGCTGAAATCAGGGACATTGACGAGGTGTTCTCCAGGTACTGTATTCGCCCCTTGAGCTGTTCAATTTCGCTGCGTGCTTGAGATAATCGTTCGTAAATTCTGAGGATATCCTCTACATTTTCGGCTTTCTGCAGGAGGGCTAAATACTGGTTCTCAGTCGCCTGGGCATTTTTTAGCCGGGACTGTAAATCAACGTACTCCTCGGTGACATCCTGGCTATCGGTGCTCTCTGATGCTACTCTTACCGATAAGCCCCTGAGTTCGGTCAGTGCTTGTTCGAACTTCTCATCCGGTACCCGGATGGAAATCCACCCCCTACGGTCATTTTCCTCTCCTGAGATTCGGGAGGATACCACATAGCCACCAAGACTTACTGCCAGCTGAGCTATCTCGTCTTGAGTACCAACCACACTCTTGACCACCAGTGATATATCTCCGGTGCGGACTATCATCCTTTCTTCGTTTGCCGGTAAAGCTCCTGCCCCAGTATTTTTATATCCTTCGTCTGTATCAGATACCCCGGGGGGTGACATTGGTGCTGGCGCCGGCATTGGTGCTACCTGTGACGGTGCGCTGGCACAGGCAAATGTCGTTAGCAGCAGGACAACTAACGCTAGTGCTATCAGTGACTTCTTCATAAGACGAACCTCCCACTTATCATCTATCTTCACTATACTATAACGCAAGACAGATGAAAAGGTTAGGGAGGTTTATTGGCGTGGCTGGCTATGATACATTACCGTATATTATTACTTGCTCTGCTATACGGCGAATTAAAGGAACTAGTGATCTAATCTTTAGGTCATTTTGTTTAGTGGGACTAATAACCTGAGTAACCCGTCTTTCACGCCCGTGTACTAAAGCGTTTCGTATACCGCGTAAGTTTTTTATTACCTTTGGGTGCCAAGCTACCCTGAAACTTTCGTTAGTCATATCTTCGGAAATGAGAGGTTCCATGGCATGACCACCGTCAAATTCTTGTTTTTGTAAGAAAAATGACCTATTTTGTTGTATTTCTTTCCAGATGATGTCTGAGTTGCAACTAACTTGCACTATTCTATCTAGCTTAGCTTCTTCCCCTTGGTAGAGTTCAGTAATTTTGTCTAACATCTCGGGTATATATCTATCAGGATTTGACTGAATGTCAGGTGTATTGATTATTTTTAGTAAATGCCGCTTAATCTCAGTATCAACGTAATAAAATCCTGCATATTCCAAGATTTGATAATAGTATAGAAACTGTAAACGGGGTTCAACCGTACTTGTTATTGCTGCTAAAGCAAGGTCGAGTAAAAATGGGTCTTGGCGACGAGTAGAAATATTGTTAGGAAAAGTTGTTTCAATGAGCTTTAGCTGCTTTGACATTTTTAAAGACTCAGTTTCGAATGAATGGATTATGGTATAAGGACAGTCTCTATCATAATACTGCATAAAGAAATTGAGATGTTTTGAAACCTCAGTGACTATAGCTTCATCAAAGTTTTTAAATCCTTCGACATAGAAGGAGATGGGTTTCATCCCTATGAAATAATCCTCTTCAAAAGACCGTATTGTTCTTTCGGTTAGGTACTCGGCGTAATCTTTGATCTCTACGAGATTTCGATATGCTGTCTTTGTATATTTTTTAGTACGTTCGGAGGATTTACTAAGTGTGAGCAGACGTTGTGAAGACTCAGCGAATTTACAAAAGTAATGCTTACCAGCTAGAGTAAATTTGAATTGACGTGAAAAGCAAGGGTCGTCCTCACCTAAAAGTGCGTATATATACTCCATAGTGTTTGAATCTAAGTGATAGATAGCTGTAAAACGAGGTGGTAAAATCAGGTTGTTAAGAGCATCTATCAGGTCTGCTTGAGAGCTTGCTTCTAACACGAAACGCAGTGAGTCATCATTCCAAGGGTTGATAACAAAGTACCCCCTCTTTGTCTTTTGAACTTTCGAGTATGGATTTTGTTTCAGAAAGGGGGCAAGATTTTTCTCGAAAACCGCAAGTTCGGTTTCTCCTTCTAATGTTTTCATGACTCTACCTCCATCCATTAGTTTTGACTAACTTGTTATGACTTGACTATAATTATTATACAACTTTCATACTGAAGGCGTATGTTATTTGGCTACACAGCTTATTACTTTACTTCTCCGTTTCCACCCACAGTCTCTCCCCATCGGTGGTAAATTCTATGGTGCCGCTCTCAGACGTGAGATAGGTTTTATCCTCGTTTATTACTTCGGTCAACCTCTCCATGACTTCGGGATTGGGGTGTCCATGGGGATTATCAGCGCCTGCTGAGACAACAGCTATTTGTGGATTAGCCACTGCTAGGAATTCCTGCGTTGTAGAGGTATCAGAGCCGTGGTGGGCTACCTTGAGAACGGTGCTTTCCAGATTAGCCCGGTTGGTGATAAGCTCAAATTCTGCCTCCCACATTATATCGGCCGTAAGTAGAAAGCTGATATCCCCTGTGTTCAAGCGTAATACCACCCCGTTGTTATCAATATCCGACTGGGTACCAGTTAAGTGTGGACTTGGGGGATTAAGCACATTCATTACTACATCCTCGCCGCAGTCAATCTGCTGCCCGGCCTGGACAATGGAATACGCAATAGCTTTTTCCTTAATTACGCTGAGCCACTCATCATACAGCGGGGAGTCGCAGTCCAAATCGGGGTAGAACACCTGCTTGACCTTATACCTCTGTAAAACTTCCACCAAGCCGGTGAGGTGGTCGGCATGGGGATGGGTCAATATTACCAGGTCAATGGTTCTATCCCAGAAGGGCATTTTCTTGCCCAGTTCTAAGCCTATAGCTTGAGGGCTGGGTCCGCCATCGACCAGGATATCCTGATGAGTCGGCGTCTGAATCAGTATGGCATCTCCCTCGCCAACATCAAGAAAACTCACATGAAGATTATCATCTGGCATGGTAATTGCTGCTATCGATACCAGTGTAGCTATTGTCAGCAGTGGCGGAATTATCCATTTCACTGGCACTCTGGAGAGATTGAAGGAGCCAGCTACTCCCGATTTTAACCAGCCAGTAGTTTTGGGAATAAAGTTAGTCAGTTTCTTTCGATTACTATTGAGCCAGATAGCTAAGGCGAGGGCAGAATAATAGCTCGCCATCAGGGTAATGTTCAGCGGGTCTACCTCAATAGATGATACAGGGAAGGCAGCAAAGATATTAACCACCAGCAGCAGGTATGACAGGAAAAGCCAGGCTAGCCAGCCTATAGGAAAGGCTAACGGCAGGAAAATAAGGCCCAAGCTGCCAGTCAAAGCACCGGTGATAATGATGCCGGGTAGAGCTGGCAGAGCCAGTAATGTAGCCAGGGGAGCAACGAATGAAATAATGCCAAAATAATAGGCAACAACTGGCCAGACAGCTATAATCGCCCCCAGAGTGACCGCAAAACTGTCAGTGATTACGTTGGCTATGGGTGTAGCAATGCCGTCTTCTCCTAGAGTTCTGCTGACTGTCGTTCTTCCTATAGCCCGAAGGGGAGGGGCAATAAAGATTAAACCAGCCATAGCCAGAAAACTTAACTGAAAGGAAGCAGTCCACAGGATTTGGGGGCTGATGCCTACCATTACTGCAGCCGCAAAAGTAAGAGAAGTAGCGGTGCTTTTCTGTCTACCCAAAAGCTCGGCGATAAGGAACAGGCTAGCCATAATAGCACCTCTAATGATAGGTGGGTGCATGCCGGTGAGTAAGGCATAAAGCCAGATTGCTCCCAGCGCTAGCCATATATAAGTGTAGCGTCGCCGACCAAAAAGCCATATCCCGAAGCTAAGCAAGATACCAGCCACGATACTGAGATGAAGTCCGGAGATAGCCAACAGGTGAGCAGTGCCGGTATGGGTGAAGGCATCTTTGAGGGCTGTTGGAATTGTGCCTTTCTTACCTAAAATAATACCCTGGGCTAGAGACGCCTGAGGTTCGGGTAACACTTTTGCCATAGTTTGGGAAAGACTATTTCTTATAGAGTAAATCCACGTTAACGGTTTAGCCCCTTTATCCCTTTTAAGAATTTCTATTTCTGGGTAGAGCATAGTTGAGTAGATTTCCTGGTGGGCCAGGTAAGTTTGGTAATCAAAGTCGTCAAACTGGTGTGGTGTCTCCAGTGTCCCCGTAATCATGAGCACATCACCATATTTATAGGTTGAGTATCGGGGCACAAATATGAGAGTTGTTCCTGATACTTCTTGCCATTTTGTATCCAGCTTTATGTCTGTTGCTGACACTTGCAGGTGAATGGTCTTATCACTAATCTCCGGGTCAGTATTAATTAGCCCTTTAAAAGTTACTGGTTTCTGGTCGTTATAAAACTGGAGTGCATTTTCATTAATCTGGGGAGCGCTTGACTGGAAATAGAAAATGCCGCCAAAGAGAGCCATAAGGCATAAACTGGATAATATTATTGATTGTCGGTGTTGACGAAAGAGGAAAAGAAGGGGCAGAGGGATAAGGCTGATAAGGATGAGCAGTAGGGTGAAGTCAAATATTGACCCCAGAAAGATACCAGCTAACCAGGCACAACTGAGATAGATAAGTGACACTATCCTCCATTCTGAATGCTAGTCGGCTACCGTAATCATATATTTAATCTGTTCGTAGGTAGTAATGCCGATGCCTTCTACTCTGGTTAATTCATTTATATTGTGAAATGACCCATGCTGGCAGCGGTAGTCTATGATGTCTTGAGCCCTGACTTGGCCAATGCCGGGCAGCGCTTCAAGCAGCCAAGCTTCAGCTCGGTTAAGGTCTATTTTCTGCGGCTCAGTTCCCTTGTCTATCTGGGGCAGGTGAATCTTAAGGCTAAAAAAATCAGCGGTGCTGGTAGCGTCACCGGCAGACTGAATAATATCTTGCAGGCTATCTTGAGCTTTAACGGGATAAAACCCGGGATTATTGATGGCACCGCTGATATAGAATCCGCCTTGCCATTCCTGATCCGGCGGCAGGGAAATTTCAATGGATTGGCTAGCACTATAATTGGACCAAAATATTGTGCCGCCGATAGCGATGATTGCTATTAGAAAGACGATAATTAGTGCCCCGTATTTATCAGTCTTGGCCATGGGAAACCTCCTACCATTAGCTCTATTTAGTATAGCAAAGTAGAGGTAGTAATGAATACATTTGTTGCTCAGGTGAGTCAAGAGGGTAACAGACTGGAAATAATGGCATCGATATTACGAAAGGCAAGCCGTGAAGTGAACAAATGTCTTTCGCCAGCAGGATCCTATTGATAAAAAACCTTACTACTAGTTCCGGTTAGTTAAGTGCCTCTCAGTGCAGTTCGCAGTGCTTCTTCCATCTCAGGAGCAGTAACGGCTATTATCCGGTCTTCAGCTTGAAGAATGGTATTCTCTTTGGGAATGATAGGTTTGTGTTGTTTGCGGAGAAGGAGAAATAGGGTAGTGCCCTCAGGTAAAGGCAACTCTTTTACCGTTTTACCCACTGTAATTGAATCGGTGGAAATTTTTATTTCTACAACCTCCAGCCCTTTGTCTCTAACGCTTAATAGGTGAATCAAGGGGTGTGTTGGCACTTCTTCTTCTATATGCTCCATGATGATATTAGTGCTACTTACAGTAATATCAATACCCAGTTTCTTAAAGATGGTTTCATTTTTGGGGTTTCTAATACGAGCTATGGTTCGGGGTACGTTAAATTTGTGCTTAGCTACTTGGCAGGCAACCAAATTATCTGGGTCATCCCCGGTGACCGCAATAAGCATGTCAGCCCTGCCGGTGCCAATTTCAGCCAGAGTTGCTGCTTCACAGCCATCACCTCGAAAGCAGATGCTACCCATCTCCTCTGTTATGACTTCACATACGGTAGCGTTCTTTTCCACGATAAGCACTTCGTGGCCTTCATCTAGCAAGGCTTTAGTTAAATAGTAGCCTATTCTACCGCCACCGATTATGATTATATACATAATTCCACCTCAGTTGGTCAGTTTTTCCTTCAACATTTGGGCAAATATGGTGGTTGGACTAAAGGCTTCTAGCCCTAGAGCACTGTATAGTTCTTGCCGTAGCGGGTCATAGATGCGGCAGACTACCCTGGGTACATTGAAAATGTGTTTGGCAATTTGAGCTGCCATGACATTACGATTATCCCCCTGGGTTAGCACAACAAAGATATCAGCTTCTTCTATTCCTGCTTTTATAAGTACAGATTCATCTATGCCGTTGCCCAGCAAGGCGGTGCCACTGAAATCAGATGGGAGCCTCCGGAAACTATCGCTATCGCGATCTAACACTGTAACCTTATGGCCCTCCTTATCCAGCAATGTTGCAAGCTGAGCACCTACTCGTCCGCAACCCATAATAACTATTTTCATAGACTAACCTCTTTTGACATATTGGCTTCATTATACCGTGGGCTGATGATATAATATCACCCGGCAAGGGGCATTTTTTAGTACATAGGGCACAACGCTACCCAGGCTAAACTGACCAAAATGTGTCCCATAGATAACACCCATTACGATGAGGTCAACACCTCGTTCTACTGCCTCATCAACGATGGCTAGCCCAGCCTCACGAGCTTGCAAGATATCAGTATCTATCTCACAATCCACTTCTTCGGCGACCACTTCCATTTGTTCCAGTATACCTTCAGCCTTTTTTATTTCAGAATCTATTTCGGCATCTAGTGGCAGGGTACGTTTTATGGTAATAACATAAACAGCCCAAATTTTGTTTTTGTTCTTATTGGCTATCCGACAGGTTAGTCTGATAGCTTCTTTATCGGCTTCGGTGCCGACTACCGGTACTAAAATCTGACGAAATTCCACTGTTCCTCTATTTCTATTTGCTACTAATTAACGGGTATTATAATCCTATTATTAAAAACCTACAATACCTTTTTCGACTAAATTGTTATCATATTTCATTTTTACATTAGAGATACGGCTTTTTGCCTGGCACTTGGCTTCGGGGCTGAGTAGTTCAGATACGTTGTATTAGCCTATATTTCGCCGTGTTTTATTTTTCTTTGCCAGCATGACTTGAAGGCTTACGATCCTTACGGCGATATAGATAAAAAATGATAAAGCCGATAACCATCCAAATAATGCCTATCCAACGGCTATAGGGTTGGGTAAATAGTATGATTATCCATATTATGGTAGTAGCTAACAAACCGATAATGGTACTTAGCGGCAACTCGTATCCCTTAATTTTTAGGTTACAGCCGAGCTTGAAGGGACGTGGTAAGTCCGGCTTTCTTACTCTTAGGCTAAGGACAGAGGCATGGGCAAACATGAAGGCGAGTAGCGAACCAAAAGCGTACAAAGCCCCCATGTCTTTGAAAACGTTAGTAGCGAAAAAACCCGGGATCAGGATGATAAGAGCCACTATACTGAACAGTATTATCGAAACGTAGGGAGTCTTAAATCTGGGGTGTATCCTGCTAAGAGCTGACGGTTGTAGCTTATGGCTTCCTAATGAGAAAGCAAGTCTGGAGATGCCCATGATGCCAGCATTGGTAGCTATGAGCAGAATAGTACCAGCCAATACGGCTATTAAGGGTTTGAGGATATCTTGTAGTAGGACTATGGGAAGATTAGCCGCAATGCCAGCCACCGGGTCTCGTGACCATTCTGAAGCGAGTTCCTCAGGGGGCATAGCTGATAAAGATACCAGTGAAATACCGGCGAAGATAACCAGCACGGTTACTATCATTAGAATTAGTGCTCGGGGAACCCTCTTCTCCGGTTGCTTGGTTTCTTCTGCTAGCTGAGACATGGTTTCAATACCGGTGTAGGCAATAGTGGCTAAGGCTATCCCAAGAACCAGGTTCTCTGCAGTGGGCCAGTTATCAATAATACGGTGCCAAACGACTGAAGGATTGAATATGAGAATAAAACCTATAATAACCAGTGAAACCTGGGTGGCGATATCTATTATGGAAGCTCCGATATTTACGATTGAGGTTTCTTTTACACCGATAATATTTATAGTCATGAGGAAAACAACAATCCCCATTGATGTTGCTGTGCCAATGAGTGGTGAATCCTTAAATGGCTCCCAGAAATAACCTAGATAGGGTGGTATCGTATAGGCTGATATTGAAATAGTAACAATGTAGCTTAGCATTAGTGCCCAGCCAGCAGTAAAACCGGCGACGTCATTAAAACCATGACGAGCGAAACTGGCTGAGCCACCGGCCTCAGGCAGCATAGCGGTCCCTTCAGCATAGGTAAGAGCAGTGAATATGAAAAGAATGCCGGCAATACCTAGGGCTACCGGGGTAGCTCCCATAGCGACCAGAGCAACGATACCCAAGGCGTAATAAATAGAGGAGCCAACATTCCCGTAGCCAGCACTGAATAGAGCAGGAACTCCTAATACTCGTCTTAAGCGATATCGCTTGATTCGTCGGGGGTGGAAAATTTTGTCACCGGGTTTAGATTGCCAGTTATTATCCATATATTTTATTTACTACTCATAACTTGATAATTTTACGCACTTGTTCACGACCTGTCAACTACCGCATTTGCTTGACAAGTAGCCGAATTTTATCTAAACTGAAAATGAAAGATAGCCAGAGTAGAGACTTGGGCTGAACGGGGAAATTTTGCATCATATATTCGAGCGTGCGATGAAAGCTTGCGGTCACTCAGTTGCATTCCCTATTTCGTATCTATGTCAGAATCAGCTACGTATTGAAACCCTTCTTTTTTATCCTAATGGTCTCAAGTTCCCTGTTTGCTTTGCATACTCCTTACGGGCTAAGGAGGAGTGGTGATGGTTAAATTTCTCTTTATGCCCCGGGAGGACAAGTTCTTTGAACTTTTTGAAGAGAGTGCTTGTAATATGGTAAAAGCGTCTCAGGCGTTAAAAGACATGATTGAGACGTGGGAATTTATTGATGGGAGGGTGGCTGAGATAACGGAACTGGAGCATGCGGGTGATACCATTACCCATCAGATTATGGCCCAGCTCAATCGTACCTTTGTTACTCCGTTTGACAGAGAGGATATTGCTCTACTTGCTCATACTTTGGATGATGTAACCGATTTTATCCATCATGCGGCTGATGCTATGCTTATTTATAAAATAGACAGTCCCAGCCAGAGAGCTAAGGAGCTAGCTGATGTCATTGTGCAGCAGACGATGGAAGTGGAACGGGCAATGCCATTGCTGCGTAGCCGTAGCGGGTTAAAAAAAATCCTCAGTTGTTGTGTGGAGATTAATCGGCTGGAGAATATGGCAGATATAGTATTCCGCACCGCCATAGCTGAATTGTTTGATATTACTACCGATATTACCCAGATTATTAAGTGGCGTGAAATCTACGAGCATATGGAGAGTGCCACCGATAGGTGTGAGGATGTGGCCAATGTTCTTGAAGGGGTAGCTCTCAAGCATGCCTGACACCTCGCTTTATCTCCTTATCCTGATTGTCATTCTCGCTATCGGTTTTGGTGTAGTTAATGGTTTCAATGATGCAGCTAATGCTATTGCTCCAGCAATTGGCACCCGGGCTCTTTCTCCACGAAACGCTATTATAATAGCTACCATAGCCAATATGGCTGGCGCTATTACCGGTACCGCAGTTGCCCGAACTATAGGCAAGGGTATTCTAGTCCCAGAAGCAATTTCGTATCTAACAATAATTGCCGCTTTAGCCTCGATTATTATCTGGGGTACGCTGGCTACCTACCTTGGTATGCCAATAAGCTTACACCATGGGTTTATTGCCGGGCTAGCTGCTGCGGGGATGGCCGTTGCTGGCAGTAGGGCTGTAGTATGGGGAGTTATGCAGCAGATCCTATCGGCAGTAGCTATAGCTCCCTTACTTGGTTTTGCTGGCGGGTTTCTGCTCATGGTCTGTCTGTACTGGGTATTCCGACGAGGCGCACCAACTGAGTTACGGACTCTTTTTAGTCGAGGGCAGTTCTTAACGACTGCCTTTATGGCTTATAGCCATGGTAAAAATGATGGCCAGATGCCTATAGGGGTTATAACTATGGCACTAGTGGTTTTCTATAATGATACTAGCCTGTGGGACCGCCTTTCAGTGTTAGATTCGGGTACATGGTGGATAATAGTTATATCAGCCTTAGCTATTAGCTCAGGGACAGCTGTTGGCGGCTGGCGGGTTATCAGGACACTAGGGCTAAGGTTCACAACCCTTCGACCAGTTCATGGTTTTGCCACTCAAGCCTCAGCAGCTACGGTTATTGAGGTAGCTTCCTATTTGGGGATACCGGTAAGTACCACTCATTGTATAAGTGCATCAATCATGGGAGTAGGGTCAACAAAGCGACTCTCGGCAGTACGCTGGGGTATAGCTGGTAATGTTGTTGCCGCCTGGATAATAACCTTCCCTGTCTGTGGTGGATTAGGCTATTTGTTTGCCTGGCTACTGCACACAATGTTTTAGTTAGCTTATAAAGTAATTTCCCTGGGAACTACCCGGCATTTCTCGGCAGCAATAATTGAGGTAATATCTGATACCGCCAGAGTAACTTTGCCTTGCCGGTTTATTACTACATAGTCAAACAGTGGTAATTGCTTGATTTCCTCTTCGGCAGTTCTTATTCTTAAAGCAAGGTCGAAGGATGATTCGGTATGGCGTTGCTTTAGTCTGGTGCTAAGCTCGTCTATTGACGGGGGCATCAAGAAAATAAATACTGCTTGGGGCAGGCTTTTTTTGATCGTAGCTGCTCCTTGAGTATCTATCTTTATGATAGTATCCTGTCCCCTGTCCAGTGCTTGTTTGACCGGTTCTTTTGGCACTCCATACCAGTTATCGTAGACATTTGCCCATTCCAGCAACTCGTTGTTGACAATCATCTCCTGGAAATATTCCGGTGAGACGAAATGGTAGTCTACATTGTTTTTTTCCCTAGCTCTCTGCCGACGGGTAGTTACTGTGGTAATATATTTCATGGAACAGCCCGACGCTCTCATTTGGGCTAAAACTGCGTCTTTGCCTACACCTGAAGGACCAGAGAGAACTATAAGTAATGGGTTTGGTGGTTGATCATATGGAATTTGACTGCTACCCCTCGCCTTTTTCATCGCTTTGCTCGGGTCTTAGCATTGAACCTCCGCGGCCTGTTTGTAATCTACCAGCGATGGTCTCTGGGGCCAAAGCAGCCAGAACGATATGCCCACTATCAGTAAAGATAACCGCTTTAGTTCTTCTGCCACAGGTCATATCAATTAGAAGCCCGTTGGTTCTCCCTTCCTGAATAATCCGTTTGGTGGGTGCTGAATTTGGCGCAGCTATCCCAATGACTTTATTCATGGCTAGTATATTGCCAAATCCGATGTGAACCAGTTCAATAGCCATTTATTATTAACCTCGAAAGATTATTTTTTATAATTAAATCTCACTAGCCTAGTAGCTAGGTTCAAAAACTAACTGATTGTCCTAGTGGACTAAATCAGGTCTAACCAATTCTAAAATAACTACGAACACTACATATTAGCCTCCTTTCCGTAATCCAGTTTGGTATCTTCATAAATAGAGTTGCCCACTTCAGCTAATTGATGGTATTTATTATCTTATACCCTTGGCGAGAATTACGCAATGGGTTAGTGGCTAAAACTGAGACGAAATAGGAGAAATAATTAATAATTGAACACGGAGTGGATGATTGGTGGTGGGTTAACAAATTAGTTCTCATGCCGCGAACTTGTCGCTACTAATCACTTTGTGATAAAGTATAAGGGTTTGAGCTTGTTGAGCACCCTATTTTGACATAGAGAGACAGTCGGGTTTGGTTTACGTGCTTTGGTCACCGGTATTATAGTACTGGATAAAGTTGTCTGGTAGCTGGTTAGAGGCCTGGCTAGTTCCAGATTAGCGAGGTGAAATGAACAATGATTACTTTAACCATTGACGTTAAGCAAGTTGAGGTAAATGAGGGTGCAACAGTACTTGAGGCGGCAAGAGAGGTTGATATATATATACCGACACTGTGTTATCACCCCGGTCTGCCATCCGATGGTTCTTGTAAGCTTTGTCTGATTGAGGTTGATGGTGGAGAAGATTTTCCCCTCGCCTGTGTTACCCCAGCTACTGAAGGGATGGTAATCCACACTGATACCCCTCAGGTAAGAGTTTTACAACGTGAAGTACTAAAGCGTATCCTGGCACATCATCCTTGTGCGTGTCTTACCTGCTGGCGTCGGGAACGTTGCCAGCCATATGATATATGTTTACGTGATGTGGCAGTGACTCAGCGTTGTGTGCTTTGCCCTAAGAATGGAAGTTGTGAACTTCAGCAGGTAGTCGACTATATAGGTCTAGGCGAAGAAGAACTTACCTATAGCTATCGTAATTTACCAGTTGATACCAGTAATTCCCTTTTTGATAGGGATTACAATTTGTGTATTAGCTGTGGCCGTTGTGTTCGCATGTGTGAGGGCGTACGAGGTATCGGTGCCATCACCATGGTAGAACACGATGGCGAGCGCTTACCAGAACCGGCTGATGGTGAGTCACTTATTGGCTCAGGTTGCCGATACTGTAGTGCTTGTGTTGAGGTTTGTCCCACCGGGGCGCTGATGGATAAAGCGGCGAAGTGGAATTTCGAGATTGACCATGAAGAAGTAGCTGTCCCGTGCCACTATGCCTGTCCTGCCGGAATAGATGTTCCTCTCTATGTTCATCTTATTCAGGAAGGGAAATACGCTGATTCCTTAGCCATAATCAGGGAAAAAGTCCCTTTCCCTAGGGTATTGGGGCGGGTTTGCATCCATCCCTGTGAGGAAGCCTGCCGGCGTAACGCACTTAATGACCCCATTTCTATCAAGTTCCTGAAACGTTTTGTTGCTGACCGTGATACTGGTGAGTGGAAACAGTATGCCGTGGAGCTGCCACCAACGGGAAAGAAAGTGGCGGTAGTTGGCTCTGGGCCAGGTGGATTAACCGCAGCATATTACTTGGCTAAATTAGGGCATTCGGCTACCGTTTTTGAGCAGTTTTCCAAAGCTGGCGGAATGATGCGTGTGGGTATTCCTGACTATCGTTTGCCCCCAGATATATTGGATGCTGAAATACATGTGATAGAGGAAGCTGGGGTTGACATAAAGCTAAATAACAAAATTGAGTCCATTGGTGGCCTCTTTGAGCAGGGCTATGACGCTGTTTTTCTGGCTGTGGGGGCTCATCGTGGTATGACAATGGGAGTAGATGGAGAAGATAGCCCTGGTGTAGTGGATGGAGCCAGCTTTCTAAGAAGAGTAAACCTTGGTGAGAAGATTGACTCAGGAGTTGACGTGGCAGTTGTCGGTGGTGGGAATGTGGCTATAGACAGTGCTCGCACTGCCCTGCGGCTCGGTGCCAAAAATGTTACTATCCTTTACCGTCGCACCAGAGTTGAGATGCCGGCTAGCCCGGAGGAAATAGAAGCTGCACTTGAGGAAAAGATAAACATAATTTACCTAGCAGCTCCGGTAAGGATTAGCCAGGATGATGGTCGACTAGAGGTAATTTGTATTCGTATGGAACTTGGCGAGCCTGACGCCAGTGGGCGACGTCGGCCAATGCCCATTAAAGGGAGCGAGTTTTCTACAAAGTTCGACTCTGTAATAGCGGCTATCGGACAAACTTCAGAGATTCCCGAAAAATTTAACCTGAAAACTGGTAGAGGTAATACTCTTCAGGTTAATACTGAGACATTAGCTACTGACAGACAGGGGGTTTGGGCTGGTGGTGATGTGGTCACTGGTCCGGCTTCGGTAATAGGGGCTATTGCTGCCGGTAGAAAGGCAGCCAGCTCTATTGATAAATATCTTGGTGGCAGTGGTGTTATTGATGAAGAGTTGACTAAGGAACGTCAGTTTCTTATGTGTGTTGGAAAAGAGGAAGGCTTTGTTGAAAGGACTCGCATTGAAATGCGTTGTTTGCCTGTGGAGCAACGGGAAGGTTTTATTGAGGTGGAACTTGGCTACGATGAACAAG
Organism: uncultured Dehalococcoidales bacterium; assembly: GCA_964572285.1. Lineage (GTDB taxonomy): Bacteria > Chloroflexota > Dehalococcoidia > Dehalococcoidales > JAUVZE01 > CAZNEL01. Next base: position 26,827 of record CAZNEL010000002.1, read on the forward strand.
AAGCCCTCAAGGAAGCTAAGCGTTGCTTCCAGTGCGGTGTCAGGCTGCAAATTCCTCCAGCGCCATTACCGCCAATTAAGAAGAGAACAGTTACTGAGGAGGCTAGAGTAGGTGTATAAGATATTAGAGAGACAAGACTTGGTGCCCGGTATTCATTTGTTTAAGATAGAGGCACCTAAAGTGGCTAAGAAGGCCAAACCGGGCCAGTTTGTCGTCATCAGAATTGACGAAAAGGGTGAACGCTTCCCTTTAACCGTGGCTGACTGGAATGAGAAAGAGGGCAGCGTTACCGTTGTTTTCATGGAAGTAGGCACAACCACTCACCATTTAGCCACACTGGGAACGGGTGATTATATAACTGACTTTGTTGGGCCCCTGGGGGTACCGACTCATATTGAGAAATTTGGTACAGTAGTCTGTGTAGCCGGTGGCTTTGCCGTAGCGGTGATACGGCCTATTGCCCGTGCATTTAGAGAGAAGGGCAACAAGGTTATTTCAATTTTGGGAGCACGAACTAAAGACCTGCTCTTCTGGGAAGACGAGCTACGCCAGGTAAGTGATGAACTGATAGTTACTACCGATGATGGCTCTTACGGTCGTAAGGGGCTGGTAACCGAACCACTTAAGGAACTCCTTGATAGCAGCAAAATTGACCAGGTTATGGCTATTGGCCCTACTGTCATGATGAAGTTTTGTGCTAAGACCACCGAACCTTTTGGTGTTAAGACCATTGTCAGTTTAAACCCAATAATGGTTGATGGTACGGGTATGTGTGGCTGCTGTCGGGTGGCAGTTGGTGGTGAGACCAAGTTTGCCTGTGTTGACGGTCCTGATTTTGATGGCCATCAGGTAGACTGGGATTTGCTCTTTGCCCGTCAACGCACCTACCTTGATGAAGAGAAACTTTCTTTTGAACAGTGGCAATGTCAGTATGGCAGTCACGCTTAAAGAGGAATCTGGAGGTAGATATACATGCCGAAACTTGATTTGAACCGAGTAGAAATGCCCAGGCAAGAACCCGAGGTTCGGGCAAAGAATTACAATGAGGTTGCTCTAGGCTATAGTGCTGAGCAGGCTCTAACCGAAGCCAACCGTTGCATCCAGTGTCCCAAGCGCCCTTGTGTTGCCGGCTGCCCAGTAGGGGTTGATATTCCTGATTTTATCCAAGCAATACGTGATGGCGATATGCCAAAAGCGGTGCAGGTACTGAAGAGCAAGAATGCACTGCCCGGTATCTGTGGACGGGTATGCCCACAGGAGTCACAGTGTGAAGCTGTTTGTACATTGGCGAAGAAAGAGGCGCCGATTGCTATCGGCCGTTTGGAGCGTTATGTGGCTGATTGGGAGCGGGCGAATGCGGGGCTAGCAAATCCCGAACTGCAGAAAGGCCAATCATCACCGACAGGCAAAAAGGTAGCAGTGGTGGGTTCCGGACCAGCAGGGTTGGTAGCAGCCGCTGATCTGGCTAAGTTAGGACATAGTGTTACTATGTTTGAGGCTCTTCATGTTGCTGGGGGCGTATTAATGTATGGTATCCCTGAATTCAGACTCCCCAAGGGAATCGTGCAGGCTGAAGTTGACTATGTTGCCTCTTTAGGTGTAAACCTTGAGCTAGACTCGGTAATTGGCAAGATTGATACTATAGACGAACTACTCAATGGTGATTACGACGCTGTTTTTCTGGGGACCGGTGCCGGATTACCTATGTTCTTGAATATTCCCGGGGAGAACCTTAATGGTATCTATTCGGCAAATGAGTTTTTGACCCGGGTCAATCTGATGAAGGCATACCAGTTTCCAGAATATGATACACCGGTGAGGGTCGGCAAAATGGTAGCCGTCATTGGTGGCGGTAATGTGGCTATGGACTCAGCCAGGTGTGCTCTTCGACTTGGTGCCGAGAAGGTCTCTATTGTTTACCGACGCTCTGAGAAAGAGCTACCGGCTCGGCGAGAAGAGGTAGAGAATGCTATGGAAGAAGGTATTGAGTTTAAGTTGCTGACCAATCCCAAGCAATTTCTGGGTAATGACCGGAATGAGGTAGTTGGTATGGAGTGTTATGAAATGGAGTTGGGCGAGCCTGATGAGAGCGGCCGGCGCCGCCCGATTGTCAAGCCAGGGAGCGAATTTACCATTGATTGCGATGTAGCTATAGTTGCCTTAGGTACCACCCCCAACCCCCTCATTGCTTCTACTACTGAAGGTCTGGAAACGACCAGGTGGGGGACGGTAGTGGCTGATGAGGAGACTGGTAAGACGCTGAAAGATAAGGTCTGGGCTGGTGGTGATATAGTTACCGGTGCCGCCACCGTGATTAGCGCCATGGGTGCGGGCAAACGTGCTGCGGCTGATATAGATAAATATTTGAGGGGATAGGATATAAAGACTATGTTAGTCGGATACCTGTTTGCACCAATCGCCAAAGTACAGTTCTACGCGTGCGATTTCGCTGTCTGGAAGCACACCATTGTGTGCGATGGTGTTTCTTAGATTTTCAAGTTCCTCTAATTTTAATTCAGTAAATTTGGTTGTCCCAATGAATGTTTCAAATTCTTTAGGGAATTTTCTAATGAGAGTAACGAGGTCTCCCCAATCTATATAATTAAGTTCATCTGCTCCACGTGAGCTTAACCACTTATTTTTTGCTTCGCGATTTTTGCGATTCGTAACTTTCTGTTTCATTTCAGAAGAGGCAGCTTTATCCCACCATTGCTCCGCTAATGAATCTTTTAAAACTTTACGTATTAAGTTACGCACTGAATTCTCAATGCAATGTATTACTACATAAACTTGCCCCATCTTGTAGGCATTCTGGATATCAGTGTCCGTTAATAGTGGAATGTTAGAAACATTAAGCCGCTCACGTATTATTTCTTCTGGGGGAGGGGAGGGAGATAATAAGTTCGCGTAATTACGACGGTATTTTAAAAGGGCATTGCGATGAAGCTTAAAAGATTTATAACTATGCCCTACCGTCACATCTTTAGACTTTCGAAGGTTTCTTCTTAAAACGGTTTGATTAGGAATGCTCAGGCTAACATCCCTAAAACACCATGCGATATCGGACATAAGACAATCGTCTTTATCTTGAATGTCTGTTAAAAACCATATGAAAAACTTGGCATAATCTACCTGCCTGAAGGCAAGCGTATCAATTTTGTCTAATAGTTGATTTATGTTTTGATTATTTATATTCATTATGGATTACAGTACTTGTAGGGTTCTTTACCTTGTTTAAACCTTCTGAGATCGTTAGACTTGATAAGAGTGCTGAGGGCTGCAGTCACAGGTCCGTAGCCATATGTGGCAGCTTTCTGCTCCTTTAACCAATTTATAACTTCTGTGCTAGTCCGTGGTTCTTTAAAATAGCCCTCATCGATTAGTGTGCGAATTCTACCGCGACAAGAAGGACCAGTTTTAGGTTTTCCTATTCGAGTCCGTTTGGGTGTTGCTTTCTCGTTTGGTTTAACCTCGTCTTTTTTCAGAATGTCCCCTTGCCATTTACTAGCATCAGGGCGGTATAGCTCAAGATATTTTTCCACAAACTCTCGTGGACCTTCTAGCTCAAGAACTCCTTCTTTCAAATTGATAATTGCTTTAACTGTATCCATCTTTGCACCTCTTTGGTCCTCGTGATGATAATTTCTGATATTCTTTACATAATTATTATACCATATTGTAAGGACATACTGGCAGGTTATTTATAAAGGTTGTCTAAGAGGGGCTTCATCACCCTTGTTATATCTCTAATTTGAAGGAGAGGGAGACAAAGGGGGTGGGGTAGATAAACAATTCCCTTTTCTTTTCATCCCGAATTCTAGTAGAATAGCCCTGAGATGAAAGAAGGTTTAACCCCGATACGGCAGCAATACCTCAGGATTAAGCGAAAATATCCACAGGCAATTGTCTTCTTTCGCCTGGGGGATTTCTATGAGACCTTTGATGAAGATGCCAGGGTGGTTTCCCGTGAACTGGAGATTGTATTGACCTCCAGAGAGATGGGAAAGGGGAATCGGATACCCCTGGCTGGCATCCCGTATCATGCCCTGGATAACTATTTAGCCAAGCTGATTAATCATGGTCATAAGGTAGCTATTTGTGAGCAAATGACCAAGCCGGGGGAGACCAAGGGCTTAGTCGAGCGTGAGGTAGTGCGTCTGGTAACACCGGGTACTGTGGTTGAACCTGTTCTTCTTGATAGTAAAGCCAACAATTATTTAGTTAGTCTGGTTTTGGGTGATGAGGTAGCCGGGCTGGCTTATGTTGACATAACAACCGGGGAGTTTGCCGCTACTCAGCTTTCCCTTCAACGATTACCTACTGAATTAGAACGGCTTAGACCGTCCGAGGTTATTATGGCCAATAGTGCAGAGTTACTCGATTTGCCTGTAGATGCTCTGGTGACTCGTCTTGACGATTATTGGTTTGGTTTAGAGATAGCCCAGAAAACGGCGTGTGAACATTTTGGGGTAGCCACTCTTGATGGTTATGGCTGTGGCCGTTTATTTTTGGCTACTCGGGCGGCGGGTGCTATTATTCACTATCTCCAAGAAACGCAGAAGAGTGCTCTGGGGCAAATTACACGCCTGTCCTCTTATTCCACTGACTCATTTATGGCACTGGATGAACAGACCCAGCGCAATCTGGAGCTCTTTGGTGATAGTTATTCGGGTGGTAAAAACAATTCACTTTTATCAACTATTGACATAACCAAAACAGCCATGGGTGGTAGATTGTTGCGGCGGATGCTGGGTCAACCCCTTGTTGACATAAAAGTGTTAAACAATAGGCAGGATGCCATTAATTGGTTTGTAATTAACACACTGGCTCGTCACAAGACTGTCTCTTTATTGGGTGGCATAGCTGATCTGGAACGATTGATTAACCGGGTTAAGGGTGGTATCGCAACTCCCCGTGAGCTGGTGGCGCTACGGCGTGGTCTGGAAGTGGTGCCTGAACTCAGGGAGTGCTTTGGTAATGACGATACGATAGATTGGCTTAAGAACGGGCTAAAGCCCTGCTCTCAATTTGCTACTCTGATTGCCGAAACTATAGTTGATGAGCCACCGGCCAGTTTGGATGAGGGTGGCATCATCCGGCCTGGTTTCTCTGATGACCTTGATAACCTGCGGATAATGTCTAAGAATGCCAAACAGTTTCTCGCTAATCTGGAGCAGCAGGAGCGAGAGCGTACCGGAATCAAGTCGCTAAAGGTGGGCTATAACAAGGTTTTTGGCTACTATATCGAAGTTTCTAAAGCTAATATGGGGCAGGTGCCTGAGGAATACATCAGGAAGCAAACGCTGGTTGGTGGAGAACGGTTCTTTACGCCGGAGCTAAAGGAATATGAGTCGTTGATACTAAACGCTCAAGAGAGAATGGCTGAGCTGGAGAGTACACTTTTCCGCCAGGTATGTTTTCAGGTGGGTATGGCTAGCGAACAAATACTGGTACTAGCCGGTGCCGTAGCTAACGTGGATGTCTTTTCCAGTCTGGCTGAGGTAGCGGTGCGGTATAGCTATGTTCGACCCGAGTTAACCACTGGTAATGAGATAGTCATCAGTGAGGGGCGCCACCCGGTAGTGGAAAGAAGTTTGCTTGATGCCAGCTTTGTTCCCAATGATGTCCGTCTGTCTAACGATGATGCACAGCTTATTATTCTAACTGGCCCTAATATGTCGGGCAAGTCAACATATCTCCGGCAGGTAGCCTTGATCGTGCTTCTGGCTCAGGTTGGTAGCTTTGTCCCTGCCGCATCCGCGACTATTGGCCTGGTTGACCGTATCTTTACCCGTATTGGGGCTAGAGAAGATATTGCTGCTGGCCAGTCGACCTTTATGGTGGAGATGGTGGAGACGGCTAATATCTTGAATAATGCTACCCCGCGCTCGCTAATCATCCTTGACGAGATCGGGCGGGGCACCAGCACCTATGACGGGCTATCTATTGCTCAGGCTGTGGCTGAGTATATCCATAATCACCCCAGGCTGGGGGCTAAGACCGTGTTTGCTACTCACTATCATGAGCTGGTGGACCTGGCCAGCTTTTTGCCTCGGGTAAAGAACTATAATGTGACGGTTAGCGAGGAGGGGGGTGAGGTTGTCTTTCTCTATAAAATTATGCCGGGTGGTGTAGATAAGAGCTATGGTATTTATGTAGCTAAACTGGCTGGTCTGCCGAAAACGGTGGTGCACCGCGCTCAGGAGGTACTTGAGGAACTGGAAGGAGGCAGCCGTGGTGTGGCAGCTAAGCCGCCATCCAAAAGGCGCCCTAAGGAAAAGGTAGTTCAGCAGCTATCATTCTTCGGGGAGAAATCAGCGGTAACCGAGGAGCTGGAGAAGCTGGACATCGAATCGCTCAGCCCGCTTGAAGCTCTCACCAGGCTCTACGAACTGCAAAAGAAGGCGAGGGAAGGGTAGGGGTAAGGTTTTAATGGTAATCAAGAGAATCCCTTATCGTTGTATTTGGTGTCTTAAAGATGAACCGAGCGCAACGTTCGATTCTGAAAGCCATGTTTTACCTGAATGTGTTGGCAATGAAAGGCAACAGGTACTTCCCTCAGGCATAGTTTGTGACACTTGTAATCATAGTTTTGGGGTAAAGGTAGAACGAGCCTTAATTAATGACCCTATTTTCGCGACAATGGCTGGGGTTTTGCAGTTGCGGGATAAAAATGGAGAATTTGATTATGAACCTTCGCTGACGGGAGTGCATCGTGATGTTCATATAGACACAAACGTGTCTGGTAATAAGGTTACTGTAACTACACAATATAAGATTCAGGGGCAGCCCAGCAAAAAATATGAGGAAAGATCTATATCACCCAAATCTAAGAATTATGACAAAAGGTCTTTAAAATTTCTTTCAAGAGCGGTACATAAAATAGCCTTCGAATCAGTGGCGCATTATTTGTTTGTCGGAACCGGCTTACAATATGAGAAAAAGGAATTTAAAGATATAGATATTTTTGACCACAGTTTTGATGTTATTCGGAATTGGGTGCGTTATGGAAACCCTCAAAATTCAGTCAGACCAGTACTGCGCCTTCTAGATTTTGATAAGGAAAATGTAAAATCAGCTCCTTGGAAAATAAAGGTATCTGGTTTTAACCAATGGTTACGTTGCGAGCTTAACTTTTATTATTATTGGTATGCTGTGAATCTGACATCGTCATCAGATAAAGCGGAGGATGAGTTAAAACATTGGGTAAAGAGCAAAAAGTTCGACTACACAGTTTTTATATTTGGAGATAAAATACAGCCTATAGTCCAATCCATTTTAGCTCCTAAGCTCTAAAAACTTTTCCGTTCAATTTCGACAGACCCAAAGAATTAGCTGAGAGTCTCCGAGGGGCAAAGACCCTGTATTGGTCTGCCCCCCGAAAATAGAGCCGGCCTTGATGGATGACTCCAATAGGCCGCCAGACGCAGTTCTTGTCACTTATGAGGAATTTGCAATCATTACCCAAAGGTTTAAAGGTAGGTTACTGAAGAGAGCAATTGTGCCAACCAGTGAAAAGGAAATCCCCGAGCTTATGTATATTGAGGCTTCACTTTGACTCTTGGAACCCTAATTATATATAATTTCAAGAGGAGCGAAGTAAGAGGTGCTGAGACTTCTGGTGTAGGTTGATATTAAGACCTCTTGCTTTGGTGGGTTTTTGTCAGGGTTTGCGGACAAGCTAGGCACAAATTTGGGCGGTTAGCTCAGTGGTTAGAGCGCTTGCTTCACACGCAAGAGGTCACTGGTTCAAGTCCAGTACCGCCCACCACTAGGTTTAGCGATCGAGGAACTGAGCGTTAGAGAATTGTTCGATGTGCTATTGGACGATAAAGCTAAACGCTGACTTTCCCTAAAGCGTAAAACAAACCACGAGCTTTTTAAGCTATGCTATGACCATCTCAAAGTCAGACTGTCCCCGGGGCAGGTTGACCAGTACACCCAAGTCCTTAATAAATACTGGCAGTTTTTGGGTGAGTTTCCACCATCAGTGGAACTTGCAACACGGTTTCTTACTCGATATGCCACTCATGCCCAGGCAACAATGCTACGATATACAGGTATGATACGTGGATTCATGGAATGGTATGGAGAAAGCCTGGCAAGCAGATTCAGCTAGCCAATTACAAACTGCTTTGGCCACAAACTCAGGCCCATTATCACTGCGGAGATACTTCGGTACGCCCCTCGTGAGGAATAGCCATTCCAGCACTTCAATTACTACGGCCGATAATATTGAAGGTTCCACTCTGATAGCCAAGCATTCCCGGGTGTACTCATCTATTATCACTAGGATTCTTAGCTTACCGCCGCACCCGGTTCTATCTTCAACAAAGTCATAGCTCCAGACATGGTTCGGGCTAAATCTCAATAGGAAGACGACCATATTTATCTGCGAGCTCAGCCATCCTGCCGACTCGTTCAATTTTGCCATCGAAGGCCAAATTGTCCCCCATGCCCAGAATGAAATTGTACCCCGGGGCTATCTCTTTTAAGAGGTGCTTAACATACTCGTCAAACTCCTCATCACTATATTGCGGTTCAAATAGTATCGCCGGCACCCCACCCCAGATAGTCACTTTGTCACCCCAGGCTTCTCTCAATTCGGCAGTGGTAACCGAGGTTATGGGGGCTGGACTCCATGCCTCAGCCACATCAATTCCAGTCTCCAGAAACATAGGGATGAGTCTTCTCATTTCCCCATCGATATGCGCCTGGGTTAGTTTACCTTTCAAGTGCAGGAACTCCCCCACTTCCTGAAACCAAGGTGTGAAATACTTTCGGAATACCGGTGTGTGGATATCATCACTCCAGTTGCCACAGACCTCGGGTGTCTCTACCGGCGACTCAGCAAGTATTTTGAGCTTTTGCCATACTACCTCCTTCATTAGTTCATAGAGGTGCTCCACCCTACTGGGGTGGTCATGAAGCTCGAAAAAGAACCTCTCATATCCCATAATCGTGCGCATAATCTCCTGCATCGGCGAATAGCTATCCGGCGCAACCACAACGCCATTCTGCCCTACCATCTCCACCTTTTTGAGGTAGTCGTCCAAGTAGGGAATCAGTACGGTGTTCTCCAAGAGATGCTCAATTACTGGATAATCGTCAGCGCTCTTGAATGGTAGTTCTAACTCGTAAGGCATCCACGGACCTTCTTGTGGTGTGAACATCGTCTTCTTACTTACTGTGCCCTTTGGGGTCCTATATTCCGTAGTTGTGTAGGGCGGGTCTTCATGGACAACTACTTCGGTATCCCGATACTCCGTTCTCCATATAGCGCCGTGGCGCAGCTGAATACCGGCACCTTGGTCACATAAAATATCAGGAATACCCCATCCCTTGTATTTCTCAGGAAGCGTATCATGCCCGGAGTGATAATTGTACCAGACATCAATCCTCGCCCCGACGGGTAGTTTATCTACTGGCTGTTTGCGCGCTGCCGCCAGAATCCTCTGTTTTTCGGTCATTGCCATTGACTCCTCCTTGAAAAATTGTACACAACTTTGCCCTCATTTCCCCACCAAATTTCGACACAGTTTGATGGCACTGCCGCCGTCGGCGCCGTACCCATCAGCTCCTATATACTCGGCAAAATGCTGAGTTACTGGTGCACCACCCACGATTATCTTCACTCTGGAGCGCAACTCTGCTACCTCAAGAGCCTTGATGACATCTCCCATAGTCGGCATAGTCGTAGTAATCAAAGCGGACATACCCAGTATAGCTGGGGCATACTCTTTCACTGCCCCTACAAAGCTGTCTGTAGTAATATTAATCCCCAAGTCAAAAACCTCAAACCCAGCACCGCGTAAGAACATAGCTAATAGATTTTTGCCGATGTCGTGGATATCGCCAAAGACAGTACCAATAACTACTCGCCCTAGGGTGGGCATGTCGGCAGCAGAAATGTGGGGTTGTAGCACTTCCATGGCTCTAGTCACTGCCCGAGACGCCAGCAGCATCTCAGGGACAAAGAAGTCCCCGGCGCTGAATTTGTCACCAACGATGCGCATGCCAGCTTGAAGTCCGGAACCCACAATGTCTTGCGGGCTAATTCCATCCTTGAGCGCCTCACTGGCTAACTCTACACTCCTGATGTGGTTGCCCCCCACTACTGCTTGAATTAAGGTAGAATAATCAAACATATCACCTCCCGAGGAAGCAATCTAATTAAGGAACTAATATTGACCTAATCGCTGACTTCGAAGCTGGTCCGCTCACCGCATCGCCACCGGTAAAATACCTTCTCTTGGGGTAGCTAGAGTATCTGAGTCAACCTCGTCAACATTCCCGCGACCAAGGGCTAAATCAAATTGGGTAGTGTGTAGAGAGTGAATAACTTGGGGTCTCTTTGAGATTATTTGCTAAACCTCAGAGGGTGCCAGAGACCCCAAGTTACTATTTCTCCTTAGGCGAATACTAATCCAGGTATAAACGTCGCAAGCTTAGGGAAGACCATAACTATTATCAAACCAAGTCCCTGAAGTAAAACGAACGGTATAATGGCACGCCAGATATCGGTTATAAGTATGTCTTTTGGAACCAGCGCTTTCATATAGAACGTAGCGAAGCCATAAGGAGGGGTCAGCATGGCCATCTGCATATTCATAATGAAAAGGATGCCAAACCACAGAGGGTCGAAACCCAGGTGCATAATTACCGGTGCATAGATTGGGGCAGCAATCATGACAATGGCATAATCATCCAAGAACATCCCCATGACGAACAGGCTGAGCTGCATTACTAGCAGAACAACCCAGCGGTTTACCCCTACGGTTAGTCCCTCTACCAGATGCGCACCCCCCATACCCATGAAGAAACTATTGAAGCATCCGATGCCAACCATAATCCATAGAATCAATCCCATGAGCCTGGTGGTACGGTAGCAGGCGTCCTTAAGCATCCCCCAGCTAAATTTGCGGTAAACAATGGAACATATAAATGCTCCAAAGGCACCTACGCTAGCGGCTTCAGTAGGAGTGGCTGCCCCGGTAAAAATCGAGCCCAGAACGCTCACGATGAGAAGAACGGGCAAGATTGAGTTCCTCAGGGATACAAATTTCTCCTTTAAATCTACCCTGTCTTCAACCGGTAACGCTGGACCCATCGCGGGGTTCCTAAAGCACCTTATGGCTATGTAGATGCAGTAGAAACTAGAGAGCATGATTCCGGGTATTAATCCTCCGGCAAACATCCTCCCCACCGAGAGCTTGGCGTACAGGGAGTAGAGTATCATCGGTATGCTGGGGGGAATGAGTGTCCCCAGCACCCCTCCACTCATGATAGACCCCATTACCATGCGTTTATCGTATTTGCGGCGAAACATCTCCGGCATAGCTATCACTCCCGCAGTAACAATGCCAGCTCCCATTATTCCAACCATAGCCGCAATAAGTGTGCATATTATTACTGTCCCCATTGCCAGCCCACCATTTATAGGGCCCATCCATTTGTACATCGTGTCGTACATCGCATTGGCAACACCTGAGCGCTCCAGTATCATTCCCATCAGGATGAAGAGGGTTAAAGCCACGAAGATAAAGGGTGACATTGTGGAAAGGCCGGCAAAAGCCGCTATCCCCAAAGCATTTGGTCCCCACAGGAAAAAGGCGTATATCAATGCTACACCACCCAGGGCAAAGCCAATGGGTAACCCGGTAACAAAAACTGCCAGAGCAGTCAAAACCAGAATTAGAACAACGTGTTCAATGTTCATGAAACCCCTCTCTTTCCACAGACAGCCAGGATGTCTCTCCGGAATTTGGATATCCCCTCAAGTAGTAGCAGGAAGGCGGCTGCTGGCAGTATAGATTTGAAAGGGTACCACGGGGGTGCCCAGGTAGTGGTCGTGTGTTCATTGCCTACTATTGACTGGTACGCCATGATTCCTCCGTGCCATAAGACCATAGAGACAAAGATGAAGAAAATGGGTGCGGTAGCGAGATCTAAGATGGCTTTACCTCTGGGGGAACAACGCCCGTAGAGTGCATCCATCCTGACATGTTCCTCATGGAAGAGAACCCATGCCCCAGCCATCATGCCGTTGATAGCATACAGGTATATACCCGTCTCATGAGCAAATATAGTGGGAGCATTGAACACATACCTCGCAAAAACCTCATATGTCAGTGCCAAAACCAAGGGAATGAGAAGATAAGATACTGCCTTTCCTACCCATATGCTCGTAAGGTCAATGCCCCGGAAAATAGCGTCAACAATCTTCATTCATTCATTACTCCTTATACAGTTTATGGGGGAAATTACTTTGCTTTACTAATCCCCCCTCTCTCTTCGATGAAAGGGAGGGGGGATTCTGTTGAAAGAGACTTACGCTTAAACTCAATTACCAACAAGTCTCTTTGTAAAGTAGCAACTACTATGTCTTAGCTTAGTCTATATAGCCCAGTTCTCTCATGTACTGCTCATATATTGCCATCATCTCGGCGTTCCTGGGAGAATCAGCCGCTATATCAACCCACTGCTCCTGTGCCTTTTCTGCCAGTATCGGGAGAGCCGCATCTTCCATTTGAATGTATTCGGCTCCTTCGTTAAGCATTATTACTGTGCCTTCGAGCTCATAGTCAGTCCAGCCGACCACTCCAACCCTTCCAGCGGCCTCCCGTGCAGCTACATAGACGATTTGCTGCAGGTCTTCAGGCAGGCTGTTCCAGGCGTCCATATTGACCATGTAGTCAGCCCCCATAACAGCCCCGATGAAAGATGGTTTTACTATATATTTGGCAAACTCATAACTCTTAAGGTCGTAGAACTCAGCCAGTCCAGGACCTATTATCCCATCAATGGTACCAGTGGCTACTGCCGTATATAGCTCCTCATAGGCTACCTGCACTGTGGTAACCCCTAATCTCCCCAAATAGTCGGCAACACCACCCAATGCCCTTATCTTTAGCTCCGCTAGTCCATCCAGGGTGGTAACCGGTACAGTGGTCGTCAGATATAAGGGGCACCAAATATCAGGGGCTAGATAGTGAACTGGAGGGGAAAGTTCACTATAGGCTTCTCGTATCAGGTCTTCCCATCCTCTCTCGTAGTACAGGGTCAGGGTTTCTCGTGAATCCCGCAGACCAAAGGGCACACCATACATGGCGCTAACCTCAGGCATAAGACTAGCGTAGCCCGCGATCCAAGGGCAGCCTATCTCTGCCACCCCTTGTCTTATAGCGTCAAAGGCACCAAATTCTCCACCGAGTGCCCCAGCGCCAATGTACTCTATGGTCATCCGTCCCCCGGACATATCTGCTACTTGCTGGCAAAAACTGGGATAACCTTCATCTCCGTAGTAACTCCCCGGACTGGACCAACTGATAAATCTCCAGTCATATACCTCTGCTGCTGGTGGTGGTGTTGGTGTTGGTGTTGGTGTTGCTGTTGGTGATGGTGACGGTGACGGTGATGGCGTTGGTGTTGGTGCTGCACAAGCAGCCACTAATGTTAATAACATCACGCTAACGATTAGAGCTAATAATACTTTTTTCACTAACAAACCTCCTACAAAATTTTATCCTACTGAATGTTTAAGTGTTACTTCATATTCACCTCCCTAGTTACTAACTCCGTAGCCCTCTTGACTTTTTATAGCAGGTCCTTAATAATCATTATTCTATCGCAAAGCATCACAATCATTGAGTTATATAGAACCATAGTAGCTAGCCTTTTGTCAAGCCCTCGCTTAGTTCTCCGTAGAAATCCGACACACACCTTCCTTTCTTGTTTCAGCCTCTGCTACTACTTCCAATCCTTAATAATCCTGTGTGCAGCATTATAGCCCGGGGCACCCATTACTCCACCTCCGGGATGGGTCCCAGCACCACACAGATATAAGTTGTTAATCGGCGTTCTATAATTAGCCCAACTAGGTACGGGTCTCAGGAAAAGCAACTGGTCTAAGCTCATCTCACCATGGGAAATGGTACCCTCGGTGAGGTAGTATCTTTCTTCAAAGTCCAGTGGTGTAAGGACCT
>CAZNEL010000003.1:0-37811 GCA_964572285.1 uncultured Dehalococcoidales bacterium
GTGCTGCTGGCACCGGTAGCTTTCTTGATCATCAGGCGCTACGTCTTAATATGAGCATAGAGGATTTTAGCCGAAGGGCGCTGGATAGTAAGAGTCCGGTGCGGATTGCCGGGAGGTGTACTGTTTTTGCGGAATCAGACATGATTCACAAACAACAAATGGGACATCGCACTGAAGATATCCTCTATGGGCTGTGCCAGGCTTTAGTTCGTAACTATCTCAATAATGTGGGGCTTGGGAAAGAGATAAAGTCACCGATAGCGTTTCAGGGTGGAGTCGCTTTTAACCAGGCGATAATAAAGGCTCTGCGGGAAGAGCTTGATACTGAGGTTGTTGTACCACTGCACCACGAGGTCATGGGGGCAATAGGTGCTGCTTTACTGGTGCACGAAGAGGTGGTAAATAACCATTGTGAAAGCCAGTTTAAGGGATTTGGAGTGAGTGAAGTGGAGTACCATACCTCCTCATTCGAATGTAAATCTTGCCCTAACCTGTGTGAGATAGCGCAACTTTCTAACAATGGTCAGGTTCTTGCTCGGTGGGGAGGACGCTGCGATTTATGGGAAAGAAGTCCGAACAGTGAAAATGCTAATGGAGTAAGATGACCCTTTGAACTTGAGAATAAATTTAGTGAGGAAGTAGATGCTTATTGCGGTTGATGCTGCCGGGGGAGAACATGCTCCTTATGAAATTGTTAAAGGGGCAATGAAAGCAGCTGAGGAATATGGGGTAGAGATTGCTCTGGTTGGCCGGAGGGCTATACTCCATGTGTTAACCAGTCACTATTCAAAAAAAACAAACTTCACTATTATTGAGGCAAATGAGGTTATCGGGCCTCAAGAGTCACCTATTAAAGCAATCCAGAGTAAGCCGCAGTCTTCAATATTAGTTGGTGTTAACTTGGTGAGAGATGGACAGGCTTCAGCTTTTGTCTCGGCGGGAAATAGTGGTGCCGTTGTAGCGGCATCGCTGCTGAATCTGGGTAAAATAGAAAGCGTCCCCCGCCCGGCTATCGGTAGTTTTATTAATATTACTCCATCTAACCCTATTCTACTTGTTGATGCTGGGGCTAATGTTGACTGCCGGCCGGAGCACCTGGTTTGGTTCGCTCGTCTGGGTAGTCTCTATGTCAACCAGATTCTGGGTATCAGTTCACCGCGTATTGGTTTACTCAGCAATGGGGAAGAAGAGACCAAGGGGAACAAACTGGTTAAAGAAAGCCATAAGCTTCTTAAAAATGCTAAGTTGAACTTCATAGGTAATGTAGAAGGCTATGATATCCTGAGAGGAGCTGTCGAGGTTATTGTGACCGATGGCTTCACTGGTAATATCGTGCTCAAGACTATTGAAGGTATAAGTGATACCTGGCTCTATTCACTGGGTCAAGCTGGGCAGGTCTTTGCTAAAGCCTATAGTCTTCCATTACGAGCTTTACGCCGTGATATGGGTATGGGTTCTTGGGTACGAAGACTGGACTATAGTGAATATGGTGGGGCGTGTCTCCTTGGGGTAACTGGAAATATCATCATTGCTCATGGTCGTAGCCAGTCCAGAGCGATTAAGAATGCTATTGGTTTAGCAAAGCGGACGGCGGAACACAATATGTCACAGATGATTAAGGAGGGAAGCAATGAGTAGCCCAGTCGCAGTGACTGATGATAACTTTAACCAAATGGTGCTGCAGGTAGAGACGCCGGTGCTGGTAGATTTTTGGGCACCTTGGTGTCGGCCTTGTATGATGATTGCCCCGGTGCTGGATGAGCTAGCTGGAGAATACGATGGCAAACTAAGTATTATGAGGATGGATATTGACCAGAATCCAAAGACGGCTGCAAAATACAGTGTAATGAGTATTCCCACCCTGCTTATTTTCAAACAGGGTAAGCCCATCTCTCATATAGTTGGCTTTAGACCTAAAGCTGATTTGAAGCGCAGCCTGGATGCTGTTCTTGACTAGTTCTGTTCAGTATAAACGGGTGGAAATATCCCGATTAAACTTTTACTTCACTGCTGGGTGAAGTATAATTATGATAAAGGGGGAAGAAATTATGAAGGTCATTTTCTTGGAAGATGTACCTAAGGTGGCTGAGGCTGGTGAGATAAAAGAGGTAGCTGATGGTTACGGCAGGAATTTCCTCATACCTCAAAAATTAGCTACGCTAGCTAACCTGTCTGTCATCAATACTGTGGAAGTACAGCGTAAGGCGAGAGTCAAAGCGGAAGCGAAATTGGAATTAGAAATCCTAGAAATAGCCCGCCAATTGGAAGGGAAGGAGGTTATCCTGAAAGCCAGAGCTGGCGCCAAAGATAGACTTTATGGCTCGGTTACTAACACTGACATTGCTACTGAGCTTGAGACTTCTACCGGGTTAGTTATTGATAAAAGAAAAATAGAACTTGCCGATCCTATCCGTCAACTCGGCAGCTATGAAGTGACCATTAAACTGGGTAAGGATGTAGTGCCCAAAATAAAGGTTACCGTAGTGGGAGATGAGACTGAAAAAGAGACCCAGGATACGAAGGTGGTTGCGACAGAAGACAAGATAGCCGAGGAAGGGTCTGAAGACAAGATAGCCGATAAGGAACCCGCAGAGACTGGAGAGGAGGCGGCGTAGAGTGTATGGTGAGAAATTACCGCCACATGATAGCGATGCTGAGGAAAATGTAATTGGCTCATTGCTGGTAGATGGCACAGCTATCTATAAAATAGCTGCCTCTCTTCAGCCGCAGGATTTTTACACCGAACAAAACTCCTTGGTGTATGAGGCATGCTTGGCGCTTTACCAGCGGGATGAGGCTATAGACCAAATCACCGTAGCCCAGGAGTTAGCTCGCCGTGGAAAGCTGGAAGTATGCGGCGGTGCTGCCTATTTAAGCCATCTGGTGTCTATTGTGGCTACCTCCCTTCATATTGAGCACTACGCTCAAATTGTCTCTCGCCTATCTCTGATGCGCCGCCTGATTAATGCGGGTAGCCAAATTGCCGCTATTGGCTATGAAGCTGACCCAGATGTTGAGGCGGCACTTAGCCGAGCTGAAGACGCTTTATTCAGACTGCGCCATGGACAAGGTCAGCGGGACTTAACCCATATCCGCCAGGTACTGGATAAATATTTTGAGACTCCGTCACCGGAGACGGCTGGCTCTGCTGAACCAATACACCATGTGCTTTCCGGTTATAGCAAGCTTGACGAGTTTTTAGGCGGGTTTCAGCGTTCTGACCTGGTTATTGTTGCTGGCCGGCCCAGCATGGGTAAAACGAGCTTCGCTCTCAGTCTTGCTACCAATGCTGCTGTGGAGCAGGGGGCCTGTGTGGCGCTGTTCAGCCTGGAGATGGCACGTGAGCCGCTGGTCTTGCGTATGCTGTCCAGTAAATCTGGGGTTGATTCCAGGCGGCTTCGCCTTGGGCTTCAGAACGAAGCCGAGGAGAAAAGGGTTATGGAGGCTATTGGTATTCTCTCCGAAGCACCAATCTATATGGATGATTCTCCTATGCTACGGGTAGTCGAGATGCGAAGCAAAGCCCGCCGGCTTGGTTTTGAACGAAACATCGACCTCATTATTGTCGACTACCTACAACTAATGCAGGGGGACACTAGGAGCGAGAACCGGGTTCAGGAGGTTAGCTATATCTCTCGTTCTCTTAAGGCTATAGCTCGTGAACTTAACGTGCCGGTGTTAGCGGTATCGCAGCTCAGCCGGGCGCCACAGTTCCGCGCTTCACATAAACCTTTGCTTTCCGACCTTCGTGAAAGCGGTAGCATTGAGCAGGATGCTGACCAGGTCCTGTTTATCTATCGGGATGACTACTACTATCCTACCCGAGAAGAATGGGAGAGCCAATTTCCGGACAAAGAGTATCCACAGGGTATCGCCAATATTATTATAGCTAAGCATCGTAATGGTCCTACTGGAGAAATTGACCTGCGTTTCTTACCCAAAATGGCAAAGTTCGAAGACATTAATGTGACTAGTGAAGAGCTAAGCTTGCTATGAAATGTTTAGACTTCGGTCTAAATCTTTCATGATTAGGTCGAGAAATATTAACATTGGTGAGGAATAATCCTTAATATGCAAGAATTTACCGGCTTCCCAGCTAAGATGCAGTTTACCCCGGTGCCTAATCTTTTCTTCAGCCGATTGCTACCGCAAATTAACGACATGGCTGAGCTAAAAACAACCCTCCATATTTTGGAGACACTTTATCACAAGCGAAGCTACCCCCGATTTGTTACTTATGGAGAACTCCTAGCGAATAAGAGCCTGATGATTAGCCTCAGTCAGATAGCCAAGCCAGTCGGTGAGCTGCTGCGCGATGCTCTGACAATGGCAAGTAAGCGCGGAACTATCCTCCATGTAGCCCTGGATAAAGATGGGGCAGATGAGGAAATTTATTTTCTAAACACCGAGGCAGATAAACAAGCCATGGCCAAAATCAAAAGCGGCGGCGGGCTTCATCTGCCCGGGCTGAAAGCTGAGAAGCAAGCTTACATTGAGACTGAAGAACCACCTGACATCTACACCCTCTATGAGCAGAACATCGGTATGCTGACCCCGATGATTGCTGAAGAACTGCGTGAGGCAGGGAACCTTTATCCCGAAATCTGGATTGAGGATGCTATTAGGGAAGCAGTTAACCAAAACAAACGCAAATGGCGATATATTGCTGCTATTTTAGAGCGCTGGGCAACAGAAGGTAGAGGTGATGGAGCATATCAGCGAGATTTTAAGAAGACAGACCCAAACAAATACATCAAGGGCAAATATGGACACATGGTCAGGCGCTGAGTCGGAAGCAACCTCACCACTCTGTCCTATTTGTAGCGGAGCGGGTTTTGTTTATGCTAATGTCCCGGTAGGACACCCCGATTTTGGCAAGGCAGTACCCTGTCGCTGCACCCGAGAAGAATCAGAGAGGGAACGCCAAACCCGTCTGGAATGCTACAGCAATCTAGGTGCCTTAACCCGGCTTACCTTTGCTAACCTGATACCGGAGGGGAGGAGTGGTGACGCTAATAAACAGGAAAGGTTTACTGCCGCCTACCAGGCGGCTAAAGCCTTTGCCGCTGAACCTAAAGGTTGGTTGGTCTTTGCCGGTCCCAGCGCCTGTGGTAAGACCCATCTGGCGGCAGCTATCGCCAACGAGCGTATTAGCCATGGTTACCCAGCTTTCTTTATTACCACTCCCGACCTCTTACAACACCTGCGTTCTGCCTTTGGCCCTGATAGCGAAATACCTTACGACGAGTTCTTTAATCGAGTGCGCGATGCCCCGCTACTAATCTTAGATGATTTAGGTGCCCAAGCCACCACACCCTGGGCTAAGGAAAAGCTAGACCAACTGCTGACTCATCGCTTTAATAGCCAATTACCCACCGTGGTTGTTACTATCAATCCTGTTGAAGAGTTAGAGGAAAGAATACGTGCCCGCCTGAAGGATCCTGATCTAAGCCGGATATGTGTGGTGGAAGAAAAGTTATCCTTGTCACTAGAGTATAGCTGGGGCCCGGCGTTTGAGTTGCAGAAAAGCATGACCTTCGACAATTTTGACTGGAAGCGGGTTAACCTGCCCCCCGAGCAGCGCCAGAATTTGGAAGAGGCCTTCCGTTTAGCTCTGGATTTTACTAAATTACCTGAGAGCTGGCTGGTATTTCAGGGTGAAACCGGCTGTGGCAAAACTCATCTGGCAGCGGCGATTGCTAACTATCGCTTTCAGGCTGGTAAACCGGCTATGTTTGTGGTGGTACCCGATTTCCTTGACCATCTGCGTTCCACCTTCAATCCGGAGAGTAAGGTCTCCTATGATCAACTTTTCGAAAGCGTGAAGAAAGCTCCTTTACTTATTCTGGATGACTTTGGGGAGCAATCATCTACACCCTGGGCACAGGAAAAACTTTACCAAGTTATTAACTATCGCTATAACGCTCGTCTATCAACTGTAATCACTGCCCGCTGTTCTCTGGATGAAATTGATAATCCGATCAGTTCGCGGCTGGCAGACCCTAAAATCAGCGTGGTATGGAATATTATTGTTCCTGATTACCGTACTGATGCTACGGCTGGTCGAAAGAAGATGACCCGTGGTGGCAGGAGAGGGCGCTGAGGGTAAGATAGTTACAAAATCAAAACTTGCGTAGCCGGAAGCTTTCCAGTAAAATGAGTAAACTCTTGTGCAGAAAGAATTTTCCTGATGATTAACCTGCCCGTCTTGGTCTTAAATCAGAATTATGAGCCACTTAACGTCTGCCGGGTCCGGCGAGCAATAGTATTGCTTTATCGAGGTAAGGCGGAGATGTTAGAGAATGGTTCGGGATTTATTCAGACGGTTAATTATAACTTTCCTGTGCCCTCGGTAATTCGTTTAGCCTATTGGATTAAGCGCCCTTGGCTTCAGCCAAAGCTGACCCGCATTGAGATTTTCAATCGTGATGGATATACCTGCCAGTATTGTGGTAAGGAAACTAGGCAGCTTACTTTGGACCACGTCATTCCACGACATCAAGGTGGGCAACATACCTGGGAAAACGTGGTTAGCGCCTGTGTATTCTGTAATCGCCATAAGGCAGGCAGAACACCGGAACAGGCCGGGATGAGATTACTGCGCTCTCCCTTTCCTCCGCGGCGTAATTTCTTTGTGTTAACACCATGCCGCTACGTACAATCCCGAAACGAATGGCAAAAGTACCTTCCCCGGTAATATCAGTCCTCTTTTCTCTCTTGATTATCGTGAGGCTTAACCTCAATTTTGATCTCACTAAGTGGCAACTCTACAGCTGCTTGGTTCTCTAGTTCGACCAGCACTGTTTTCTTCAGCGGGTTATTATCAACTACAGTGGCTACTCCCATAGCGGTGGAGACCTGTTGACCCTTCTTAGGTAAATTTTCCTTTAGGGTTCGGTATTGCTCACTTTCATAGACGAGGCAGCATAGTAATCGGCCACAAACGCCCGAAATTTTCATCGGGTTCAGGGGCAAATTCTGCTCCTTTGCCATCCTGATAGAGACTGGAGCGAACTCTCTTAAAAAGCTGGTGCAACATAACTGACGACCACACCGGCCAAACCCACCTACCAGTTTAGCCTGGTCTCTGGGTCCAACTTGCCGGAGCTCTACGCGTGTCTTGAAACGATTAGTTAGTTCCCGAACTAGCTCGCGGAAGTCAACCCTCTCCTCGGCACTAAAATAAAAGGTGAGGCGGCTATCATCGAGGTTGTATTCCGCCGATAATAGTTTCATTGATAGGTTTAATTTGGTAATCAGCTTACCACATTCGGTTAGAGCCTCTTTCTCTTTTTCCTCTAGCACCTGAGCATGCGCTATATCTTCGGGTTCTGCCTTGCGCAGTATTGGTTTTAATGGCGTGGTCACTTCATTAACCAGTACCTGTCTGTTAGCAATGACTACGTGACCCAGCTCCAGACCACGGGTTGTTTGTACTACTACAGGGGCATTCACCTCCAGGTCAATGCCCGCCGGGTCAAAGTAGTATACCTTACCGATTTTCTTAAAACGTATACCAACAATCTCAGCCATGGTTTAAGGCAACAGCAACATCTTTGCTGTGCCCCTCCTTTCTAGGCATATTAAGCATTAATACCTCTAATACCAGCCGGGAATTAGCATTCTGTCTAAGCTGCTCCCCGGCCGCTTGAATATCATTAATAAAGGTTCTTATTTCAGTCAGGCTATAGCTTTTAGCCTGGTCAACAATAGTATCTGATAGATCGATATTGATGATGGTCTTACTCAAACCTACCTTAACCAGTAGCAGGTCGCGCCACCACTCTTGCCACAATCCCAGTACTTCTAGAGTTATCTCCCGGTTTTGGCTAAACTGGATGGCTAGCTGGTTAGCATAAGCAAAACGCTCCTCGTAATCAACGTTGATAATATCGAGTAGCTTATCCGACCTTTCCCTTCGCTGCTGAAGCAAGAAATCATTAGAGACAGCCATTATTGCCCATCCCAGGCAGCCGTGGCATAGCCGGGATAAAAGTTTTGCCTTGGCTGGCTCAGCACCCCAGTTGCTGGTAAGAGTTGTCTCTATCTCATTAGCTCCCAGAGGGGGTAAATCCAGCCGCTGACAGCGGGAAACTACTGTTGCCGGTAGTAGCTGTTCATTGGTGGTTAGCAGGATAAAAAGTACTCTGCTTTCAGGTTCCTCCAGTGTCTTCAGCAGGCAATTAGCTGCTTCGTTTGACATAAATTCGGCGCCGTTGATAATAAATACCTTATGCTTACCTTCGAAGGGAGGTAAGTTAGCCGAGTGCTGTATTTCCCTGATCTGGCCAATGCCGATTTCTACCCGGGGCTTGGCCTCGGTTGAGTTCTCATTCTGGGGTACGCCAATAATCTGCACATCAGCATGTTTCCCCAGGGCTATTTTTTGGCATGAGGCGCAGTCATTACATGGTGGTTCTGCTGCATCGCAGTTTAGTGCTTTAGCCAGTTCGATAGCCAGCGTCATTTTGCCTACGTGCGGTGGACCCATCAGAAGGTAGGCATGTGCCAGAGCCTTTCCCTTCAGACCGTGCTGGAGCAAGGATAAAACTCGATTGTGCCCAATAACTTGCCACATCCCTATAGACCTCTAAGCTCTTCTAATCTTGACTACATGTCTGGCGTTGATTATATCTTGACCAACTACAATATAGTCTGTGCCTATTTCACTCAGTATCCCCTTAATTTCGCTACCTAAGGCTAGACTAGTGAGAACCTTAACTTTTTGTCCTATCCATTCCTGTGGTATAGCAGCAGCAAAATGTTTTTCCATCTAGTTTAGTCCTTTCGTCCTCCCCAGTCTCTTCTAAACTAAATCACATCTGATCAGGTCGTCAATAGTTTCCCGGCGCCGAATCAGGCGCGCCTTACCCTCCTTAACCAGAACGACGGCTGGCTTAAGCGAGGCATTATAGTTGCTGGCCATAGGCAGGCAATAGGCACCACAGTCAGGTATGGCTATAATATCGTTAGCGGATAGCGGAGGAAGATTAATATCCTTAACGAGGATATCACCGGACTCACAAAATTTACCGGCAATGGTAACCTTTTTTGTCCCTGCGGCTGATGCCTTGTTAGCTGCTAATGCTTCATATTTAGCTTCATAAAGGGCCGGACGGATATTATCAGCCATGCCGCCATCTACCGATACATAACATCTGATACTTGGTATATCCTTAATTACACCAACCTTATATAATGCTACCCCAGCCTGCCCTGCAATGGACCTGCCTGGCTCAATAATAAGCCGTGGTAGGTCTAGCTTTAACTCACGGCAGTGGCTTATAATCTTGGGTGCTATTACTTCGGCATAAGCTGAAACCGGCGGTGCCGGGGAGTCTACGGTATACTGTACGGCAAACCCTCCGCCGATGTTTAGCTCTTTCATCTCAAAGTTATATTTGGTTTTCATCTGAGCCGCAAAGTTGAGTATGACCTCGATAGCTCGCTCGAATGGCTCAATGTCGAAGAGAAGGGAACCTAGATGAAAGTGAAAGCCAACCAGTTTTAGCTTGGCTGATATCGCTTTTGCTACTGCCTCGTCTCCACTGGCTAAGGGAAAACCGAATTTACTGTCAATAATCCCGGTGGCAATATACTGGTGGGTGTGCGGATCAATGCCCGGAGATAGCCGTAACAATATGTCTGGTGTATCGTCTGTCTCTCTGGCTATTTCGCTTAACATATCGAGTTCATGGAAGTTATCTACTACTATACGGCCAATATGCCAGTCGTAAGCAATCTTAAGTTCTTCGGCCGATTTATTGTTGCCATGAAAATAGATCATTTCCGGTGGAAACCCGGATGCCTGGGCAATGCCAATTTCGCCGGCCGAAACTACGTCTAAGCCTATGCCTTCTTCTTTTAAGATACGTACCATAACCTTATTGATAAAGGCTTTGGCAGCATAGATAACTAGAGTATCCGTGTATCGCTGACCGAATTCTTGCCTGAACTCAGCGCACTTGTGGCGCAGGCTGAACTCGTCAAAGACGTACAGCGGCGTACCAAATTCTGCGGCTAGCCCAATACTGTCGCAGCCGCCGATTATCAGGTGCCCCCCGTTATTTATCCCGGCAGTTAACGGAAATAAAGAAAGCCTCGGTACTCTCTCCACTATAACTATTTCCTTCTACCCAATGTTACCAGTGCCAGAGAGTGAAGTCAATTTATGAAGGGGTTATAAGGGGGGGGGTATTCCCGATTAGTCCTTCTTTTTAGTAAGCTCGCCATACAATTCCGGCCGCCGGTCATGTATTAAATCTACTTCAAATTCACCGGCATTGATGACGATGTGCTTTTGTCTTGCCTCAGCCAAGCTAACTTCAGCATAAATAGTCTCTTCGTTATCACCACTGGCCTCAACGAGAGTATCTCCTGAAGCACTGACGATTTTACTGTGACCCAAAAATCTGGCTCCGCGCTCATTACCGACGCGGTCTGCAGCTACGAGGTGGACCCTGTTTTCGTAGGCCCGCGTAATAACTACGTGGTTGGCCATTATTTCTCTTCCCTCCGGCCAATTGGTGGGTAGAGCTATGATATCCGCTCCTAACAGAGCCATTATCCTGGCGTTTTCTGGAAAGGTGCAATCGTAACAGATGTGTATGCCGATATTACCAATTGGTGTCTTATACACTTGGAGAGGTTCATTACCAGCGTCAATAAAACGGTCAATCCCTAAAAACGGAAGATGGGTCTTCCTGTATTTCCCGATGAGTCCCTTTGGTCCTATCATAACAGCAGCGTTATAGTATTTGTCACCAGCTTTTTCCAGCAGGCCGTAAATGACATAGACGCTAAGCTCTCGGCAACAGGCGGTAAGTCTCTCTGTACTTATACCGGGGATACTTTCCATAAACGGTATGGCTTCTTCTCGGCTGGAAAATACGTAGCCAGATAAAGCACACTCAGGAAATACTACCAGATTAGCGCCTTTCTTAGCGGCAGCTCTGGTTTCGAGTATTATTTTCTCCAAATTCTCGTTGTTTTTCATTATCTTGGGGTCTATTTGAACAGCTGCGATTATCACATTGTCATACATAACTTACCTTGCTTTCCATTTAGCTATTTTTTATTCTAAGGCCATCAGGCTGGATGGTCAGTTTAACAATACCAAGGCTACTAGTCCAATGGTAGCAAGTGCCATAGGGTAAAGTCAATTGAGGGCTGTTGGCCGCACTGTTATTTCTTGAAGAGGTGGTATCGTTTTTATTGGAGCTTGCCCACATTGACACCCTGTCGGTAACACAGCTAGAATGTTATTTAACGTTGAATGAAGAGGTGTACTATTGTATCAGAAGACTACGTTGGACAACGGGTTACGTATTATTACTGCCACTATGCCGCATACTAAGGCGGTTTCCATTAGTTTATTTATCGGTGTTGGTTCCCGGTATGAGACCGAGGCTCAGGCCGGAGTCTCGCATTTTATTGAGCACTTACTCTTCAAAGGTACGCTAAAACGGCCTACTGCCAGGGAAATTAGCGAAGCTATAGAAGGGGTGGGGGGTATGCTTAATGGGGGTACCGATAAAGAATTGACTGTTTACTGGTGCAAGGTGGCGAAACCGCACTGGCACGTGGCACTGGATGTGCTGACAGACGTGCTGCTGAATTCAAAATTCGATTCTCAAGAAATGGAAAAGGAACGCGGGGTTGTCATTGAAGAGATTAATATGAGCAAGGATTCCCCATCACAGCAGGTTCACCTGCTCATTGATGAACTTTTGTGGTCTAATCACCCCCTGGGGCGCGATATAGCAGGCAGCAAGGAATCAGTTGCAGGCATTACCAGGAACATGATGCTTGATTATCTAGCCGGTCAATATTTACCCAGTAACACCGTAGTTGCCATCGCTGGTAATATTCAGCATCAGGAGGTTATATCGGCTATTAACCAGACTCTGGGTGACTGGACTACTCAGCGGACCCACTCAGAATATACTGCCTATAGGGAACAAATAGTCCAGCAAACAATTATTGAAACCCGAGACACAGAACAGGTGCATCTCTGTCTGGCGTTACCTGGCTTAGCACTGTTGCATCCTAAGCGCTTCACCCTTGACTTGCTTAACATAATCCTTGGCGAGGGTATGAGTAGTCGTCTGTTTGCTGAAATCCGTGATCGGTTGGGGCTTGCTTACAGCATTCATAGCTATGTTGACCACTTTCTCGATTCAGGTTCAATTGTTGTCTATGCTGGCGTGGAATTTAAGAACCTGAGAGCAGCTGTAAAGGCTATTCTGGAACAACTTTATCAATTGACCGAAAGAGTCCCTGAATCTGAATTATCCAAGGCTAAGGAATTATCCAAAGGACGCCTGCTACTACGTATGGAGGATAGCCGTAATGTTGCCGGTTGGATGGGTGGTCAGGAAATTCTCACCGGGCGTATCCTGACAGTTGATCAGGTAGAATCAATTGTTGATAGCATTACTGCCCAGGAGATAAGACAATTGGCACAAGAACTGGTTATAGCTAACCAGCTACGTCTGGCGGTAGTTGGTCCTATCAGTATCGAGGAACCTCTGGAAGAACTTCTTAGGCTGTGACTAACCTAGGTAAAGAATAGCCGTCGCCCGAAAGCAACGGCTATTCTTCGTAATTTGCTAGGGGTTTGAGAAATCAACTAATACATATTTCCATGCTGCCACTTGGAGACATTATATGGGGGCATAGGTATAGTATAATACACTTTTGCTTCTAATTCATTCACCTCAATCCTTTCCACTATCCTGCGGTGAAGAATCAACTTCATTTGACTTAATCATATCATAAGAGGGGTGCTATTTTAAGGTAGCGGAGCAGGGTCGTTTCATTTGGGGCATCTCGCTAAGAGTTATACAATGTGGACTTTACCCAACCAGATAACTTTCTAGACTCTCGTGAAACTAGAAACAATCTGGGCTTTTGTTCAATTTTAGGGACGAGCGGATTGCTTTGAACATACCTTAGAGCAAACTGCCTAGGGCTTCTGTTATCTTGGAATTCTCAGCCTCGGGCAGCCGAAGCCGGGCTAGACCATTTTGAGGCCCAAATTTATCGCTCTTAAAGGTGGGCCATTGCTCACCATATATTTCGGCTGTAAAGATAGGTACAAGTTCAGTAATTTCATTGTAGATACTTGAAACTGAGGGATAACCCATCGGATAACCTATGGCGCTTGCTAAAAGGGAAATAATCTCCCAGTTTTCCTTGCCAGCGGGGGGTGAGATAGCTTGGTGCAGGTGTTGAATTCGCCGCTCACAATTGGTGTAGGTACCCTCGCTTTCAGAAAAGTTAGCCCCGGGAAGAATTACATCAGGATAAGGTGGCTTTTCAGGAAACACGGTATCTATAAGTACGGAGAAAAGCGGGACTTCAAAGATAGCATTTCCTATTTCGCCGATAGCATCGCTGCCAGCAACGAGGATGCCCTGAATTTCGCCTTTCTCCACTCCTTGGATAATCCCGACAGAGCCTCTTCCTTTTTCAGGGGGCACAGGACTGTTCCAAGCAGCTTCGAATTTTTGCCTGGCAGCTACATCACTGATTGGCTGTTCCCCTGGGAGATAGCTTGGGTTCACACCCATGTCAATCAATCCTTGAGCATTGCCGGGAGTGCGGAGGGCCACTATTCCAGCCCCATCTCGCCCCGTATTTCCGG
The DNA here is from genome assembly GCA_964572285.1 of uncultured Dehalococcoidales bacterium. GTDB lineage: Bacteria > Chloroflexota > Dehalococcoidia > Dehalococcoidales > JAUVZE01 > CAZNEL01. Next base: position 13,649 of record CAZNEL010000003.1, read on the forward strand.
TGATTAACGCTAAATCGCTAATTAGAGTGAGTTCGGCAGGTGTAACTGTGTCCGCATTTACCACTATTACTGGCCTACGAGCCTGGATATAAAGATGTATTGCTTCAATGATTTTTGAAGGTTTCACCCAAGGTGCCTTGATAATCTCTTCCAGGGGGTATCTCCTTATCCCTCTGGCAAAAGCTTGAAAACCAGTGGTTCGAGAACTAATAAAATCATGGTCAACAAGGTCGTAAGATATGATGTAACTGAGCATGGCGTTAAGTAAATCCATGCTTGTTCGCTGATTGACCTTTAAAGTAATCTTTGCCAGAGAATCAATCCTGGTGGATCGAGGATTAAATATAATCAGTTTGCTCCCCTTGAGCACTGCCTCTCTCACTTTCAAGGCAATGATGGGATAGTCCTCCGCGATGTCACAGCCGAAGACAACAATCAAGTCTCCGTTTAGAATGTCACTATAGGAGCAGGTGGAAGCATTTCTGCCAAAGCTCTTCATCATGCCCTCATTCACTACGGGAGTGGCTAGACAGCCTATGTTATTAGTTCCTAAGGCTGCTCGGGCCATCTTTTGAACTAGGTAGTTCTCCTCGTTGGTTAGTTGAGGAGAGGATAGGACTGCTAGCCCATCGCCACCACTTCGCTCCCTGATTTGTTTTAGCCCTTCACCGGCTAAGGCTATCGCTTCCTCCCAGCTGGCTTCAACTAAATCACCATTTCGCTTAACAAGGGGAGTTTGGAGTCGCTTCAAATTGTGAAGTGAGGTGGGGCTAAAGGCACCCTTCTTACAGAGATTACCGTTATTCACCGGACTACCAACTGGAGAGGTAACCTCGACTATCTTGTCTCCGAGAATATTCAGTTCTATGTTACAGCCAATCCCACAGTAGGGACAGACGGAAGGCACAGTTTTAAGTTCCCAAGGGCCTGGTTTAGGCAACTGGATTTTGGGTGTCAAGGCTCCAGTAGGACAAGTAGAGATACATTGTCCACAGGAATCGCAGCCTGTTTCGCATAGAGGCATGCCAAGGGCTGGCTCAACCACGGTTCCAAAACCACGATTAGTGAAGCCTAAAGCACTTATACCTTGAACCTCTGTGCATATTCTGATACAACGCCCACACAATATGCACTTGTTGGGGTCTCTCAGAATATACAGGTGCTCATGCTCTTTTATGCGCAGGTGGCGCCGACGTCCGGCATAGTTAGCATCGTTTACCTTATACTCGGTAGCTAACTCTCGCAGCCTGCATTCAAACGCATCTTGGCAGCCGCATGCCAGACAGCGCTCAGCTTCAGCTTTAGCCATCTCTTGGGTGAACCCTAACTCTATTTCAGAGAAGTTTTGTTTCCGTGCCTCTGTGTCAAGGGCTGGCATTTCAGTTCTTGGGATGCGCTGCACATCGACATAATCTTCAGTGTCAATCTCATCCAGCTCACCTTTAGTGCAGTTATATGGCTTCTCAAGTGGTGTGATTTGCTGGCCATTAAAATATTGATTAATAGAGATTGCTGCTCTGCGCCCGGCAGCTACTGCTTCTACTACAGTAGCTGGTCCAGAGCTACAGTCGCCACCAGAGAGTACTCCCTCTACAGAGGTTTCCATTGTTTCTTTATTAATGCTGATATACCCCCGACGGTTGAACTTTACTTGCCCATCATGGTTAAGCCTAGCACCATCAAGGGTTTGACCAATGGCGGCAATTACTGTGTCAATTTCCATGGTAAATTCCGAGCCAGTTATTGGCTCTGGCCTTCGCCTGCCTGAGGCATCCGGCTCCCCTAAAGCCATTTTGATGCATTCCATGGTGTTAACTCTGCCATTTTGGGCAATGAGTTTTACCGGCGCTGCTAAGAAGTGGAGCTGGATTCCTTCCTGCTGAGCCTGTTCTATTTCTTCATCTGCAGCCGGCATTTCACTTCTTGATCTTCGATAGACGATGGTTACCTCTTCTGCGCCCAGTCTTAGGGCGGTTCGAGCAGCATCAATTGCCGTATTACCTCCACCGATAACCACTACCTTCTGCCCTAGGTTCATCTTTTTGCCAAGGGCTACATCTTTCAGGAACCCTATTCCAGCAAGTACACCAGGCAAGTCTTCCCCTTCGACTTTTATCTTTTGGCTTGCCTGGGCGCCGAGGGCAAGGAAGATAGCTTCATACCCCTCGTCCTTCAAACTTTCAATACTGAAATCCTTGCCTAGGGAGACATTGCAGCGAATTTGGTGGCATAAGTTAGTAATAGCATCTATTTCCTTATCCAGAATTGCCTTGGGAAGACGGTATTCCGGGATTCCATATCTCAGCATTCCACCGAGCTGTGGATTGGACTCAAAGATAGTTACCTCATGCCCCTCAAGGGCAAGGTAATAAGCTGCTGATAAGCCCGCAGGACCTCCACCAATAATAGCCACCCTATGCCCGGTAGCCGGTTTGACCTCCGGGGTATACTGGTCTCCATTATTCAGGTCATAATCAGCCACAAACCTCTTCAAAGCATTTATGGCTACTGGCCCGTCTACTAGATTTCTACGGCATTTAGTTTCACAAAAGCGAGGACATACTCGACCACAGACAAGAGGCAGGGGATTAGATTCTTTGATTAGCTTTAGAGCTTCTCTATATTGTCCGCTGGCGATAAGGCCGATATAGCCCTGAATGTCTATTCCGGCAGGACAGGCTAGTTTACAAGGAGCAACACAGTCACCATAGTGGTCGGAGAGAAGTAATTCCAGAGCCATTCGGCGACTTTTGACTAGGTCGTTCGTTGTTGTTCTCACTACCATATTTCCCACCACCGGAGTGGTACAAGCAGGCATAGTTCCACGAGCCCCTTCTACCTCAACTAAGCAGAGGCGGCAGGCGGCAGTGGGTTTCAGGCGGGGGTCATGGCATAGCGTGGGTATCTCAACACTATTTTGTTGAGCTGCTTCTAAAATAGTAGTCCCAGCTTCTGCTTCAACCTTTTCCCCATTTAAGGTAAACGGGATTTTGGGCATTTCCTCCTCCCTAATAGACGGATATGGCACCAAGACGGCACACACTCATGCACAGCCCGCAGCGAATACACTTCTCAGAGTCTATAAAGTAAGGCTTTTTCCTCTCCCCTGAGATAGCATCTGTAGGACAGTATTTGGCACAAAGCCCACACCCGGGACATTTTTCCGGCATAATATCATAGGTAATTAAGGCTTGACATTTCTTGGCTGGGCATTTCTTCTCATAAATATGAGTCTCATACTCATCACGATAGTACCTGAGCGTGGTCAATGCTGGATTAGGCGCAGTTTGTCCCAATCCGCACAATGAGGCCTTCTTTACGCCTTCAGCCAACTCCTTGAGCAATTCCAGGTCTCCATCTTTACCCTTGCCATCGGTAATTCTATCCAGGATTTCCAGCATACGTAGTGTTCCTATTCGACAGAAAGTACACTTGCCGCAGGATTCATCTTGAGTAAAATTAAGGAAGAACTTGGCCACGTCTACCATGCAGGCACTCTCGTCCATCACTATTAATCCACCCGAGCCCATGATGGCACCGGTCTCAGTCACTGAATCATAATCTACGGGAGTGTCAGCCAGGCTGGCCGGAATAATACCACCAGACGGCCCCCCCATCTGAACTGCTTTGAATTCCAATCCACTCGAGGTTCCACCACCAATATCAAAGACAATCTCCCTTAGGGTTATACCCATTGGAACCTCTATCAGTCCGCCACGGGCCACCTTACCTGCCAGAGCGAAAACTTTGGTACCCTTGCTTTTCACGGTGCCATAGATGTTATAAGCATTGGCACCGTGAAATATAATCCAAGGTATGTTAGCCAGGGTCTCTACATTATTAATATTGGTGGGCTTTTCCCATAAGCCCGACTGTGCAGGAAAAGGTGGACGGAACCTGGGCATTCCCCGCCGCCCCTCTATAGACATCATAAGAGCCGTTTCCTCCCCGCAGACAAAAGCACCGGCTCCCTGCCTGATGCTTATATTGAAATCAAAATTAGAGTCCAAGACGTTCTCACCAATAAATCCCTTCTCCTGGGCTTGAGCCAAGGCTATCTCCAACCGCTGAATTGCCAGTGGATACTCTGCCCTGACATAAATATAGCCTTCTGAGGCACCAATGGCATAGGCGGCTATCAGCATCCCCTCGATAATACTGTGAGGGTCACTTTCCAGAACACTTCTATCCATAAAAGCACCGGGGTCTCCTTCATCGGCGTTACATACTACATACTTTTGATTACCGGGAGACTTTTTAGCAAAACCCCATTTGACGCCGGTAGGGAAGCCAGCCCCACCCCTTCCCCTCAAGCCAGATTTAGTGACCTCATCAATCACTTCCTGTGGTGACATATTGTGCAGCACCTTCTCTATAGCCTTATAGCCACCAGCATCAAGATAGTCATCGATAGATTCGGGGTCGATTATGCCACAATTTCGGAGTACAATCCTCTTCTGCTTAGCCAGAAGGTTATCTATCTCTTCAGCAGGTATAACCCATTCGGTAACAGGCTTGCCGCTAATCAGATGCTCCCCAACTATGCGTTCAACCTGCTTAGGTGTAACATGCTTATAGAAAACGTGCCTACCCTCTGGTGGAGAGATCTCTACCAGCACCTCGTTATAACACATGCCTATGCACCCGGTTTGTTTCAGTTCTATATCTAACCCTTTGTTAAGGATTAGGGTGCTAAAGGCATCATATACCTTGCGTCCCCCAGCAGCTATGCCGCAAGAAGCAAGCCCTACCTTTATAATCCAGTTTCTGCTCTTTCTATCTCTTTCTGAAAATACCATCGTCTATCTCATTCCACCGGAGTAAGTGTCTCTGTTTCTTCCTCTTTTTCTTGAATTTGGCCTACAATCTTACCAACAGCTTCCGGAGTGAGTCGCCCGTGAATTTCGCCGTTCACCATGACACAGGGAGCTAAGCTACAGCAGCCAAGGCAGGCTACCCGCTCTACGGTAAACTTACCATCTTGGCTGGTCTCTCCTTCATTGGCGCCTACTACCTGGCTTAGCGCTTGCGCTATTCTTTCTGCCCCGTTTAGATGACACGCAGTCCCATGACAAACCTTAATTAAATTCTTACCTACGGGCTGGAGCCGAAACTGACCGTAAAAAGTAACTATGCCATATATCTCACTGACAGGAATGCCCATATTTTCTGCAATGCGCTCAATAACTACCGGAGGCACATAGCCATAGGTATCCTGAATCTCCTGAAGGACCGGTATCACAGCTCCAGGTTGTACATTGTGCTTGTGGGTTATGGCATCAATCACAGCGAAGCTAAGCTTCTCTCTAGCCATAGTTTCAACAATCATGCTGCCTCCTTCGCTATAATTTAGCTTCTTCAAAGCTTCGTAGATTCAAGCAAGAAGCAAGAAACTACACACCACTGTGTGTTAAAGCTTTGAGAAGCTCCTTTTTTGAAGCTCGGTGGCGCTCAAACATGCTAACAATTCTCATAATCTCCATATCCTTAACCCAATCCTGCGCTCGAATTTTGTCAGCTAGAGCCGCTACCGTGACCGGGGCGTCTACCATGATCACCATATCGCGAGAGCCAATGACAGGGTCGACAAAATCCACGCCAGGCATCTCCTCAAGCTCTCTCAGCGTTTGGATAAACTCCCCCTGCTCCATGTCATCAACAACATCTACCAGCAAATATGCTCTCAGACCCATTTCCGTATCTCCTTTCCATGTGTAACTTCTAATTTAAGTAAACCATAACGCTACTTCAAATACATCCGTATGATGCCTATTTTTCTTATACGGAGAACCTCTTAGTAGAAAGTGGCTTTACTAGTGATTCCCCTCATTCCTTATTGTGGTTTTCCCCTAAGCTGGCAAGATGCTTTTGTGTTAACTTGTTGAACAAGTAAGTCAATTAGGGTAAGATTGTTAATAGAGGGGGATAAAAATCAGGGCAGGAAGGATATTAGGTGAAAAAGATTACTATTCTCCTCGCCGAGGACCATGTTGTGGTGAGGGAGAGTATCCGTCAGTCTCTAGAGCGTCAAGCAAATTTTAGCGTGGTTGGCGAAGCCGGTGACGGTGAGGAAGCTGTGCGAATGACAAAGGAGCTCAGACCTGATGTCATTATCATGGATATATCCCTGCCTAAAATCAATGGCATTGAAGCCACAAAGCAAATTAAGGCATTTCAGCCCTCTGCCATTGTATTGGTACTTACTGCCTACGATTATGAGCAATATATTTTCCCCCTGTTAGAGGTAGGTGCTGCCGGCTACCTATTGAAAGATATAAGTAGTCGCGAACTTATTAGTGCTATCCAGACTGTGTATAGGGGAGAGGCGGTGCTTCATCCAACAGTTGCCCGCAAGGTACTGGAACGATTCAAGCAAACCAAAGGGGAAGGCAAGAAGGGACATGAACTGGAGTTGCTTACCGAGCAGGAGACCACTGTGCTTAAGATGGCGGCTAAAGGGATGAGCAACAAGGACATCGCTGAGGAGTTACACCTTAGCGTGCGCACCATTGAGAGCCATCTAGGGAGTATCTTCAATAAATTGGTGGTAGGTTCCCGTACTGAAGCAGTGATAGAGGCTATGCGAAAGGGCTGGTTCACATTGAAAGAGCTATCTTGACCTTCCTATGAATCCCATGAATTTTATCGGAGATACTATGCACAGAGCTTCCGGTTTGTTAAATTCGGCGCTAACGGTTATGCGTAATTATCACTTCTGGTTGGTGGTGACGATGTTTGCCATCGGCGTCATCCTTCACTATCCGCAACAGTTACCCCCCTGGGATATAACCATTGTTTCCTCGTTTCTAGGACTAACTCGGCACGCAGTAGAACGGGTTTTCCTTCTCGTGCCTATAACCTATGCCAGTTTTATCTTCGGCATAAGGGGAGGGATAGCTAGCTTATTAGTTTCATGTTTTATTATGCTGCCACGAGCTATTTTTGTCTCTCCGGCACCGGCTGATGCTTTGTTTGAAAGTGGCGGTATTATAGTCATCGGTGGCATGGTAAACTGGTGGTTCTATATGCATCGCAGAGATATCAACCAGCGAAAGAATGTGGAAGAAACGCTTACTAAGATTATTGATGGTACTTCTATTCCATCATTTGTAATCAATAAGCAGCACAAAGTCACTCACTGGAACACGGCTATTGAAGCTCTTTCTGGCGTAAAAAAAGAGGAGATAATCGGAACGGATGAGCAGTGGAGGGAATTCTACAGTGAAAAGAGACCATCCCTGGCTGATTTAGTATTGGACGAGGCACCTGCAAATGAAATCAAAGCACACTATCAAGATAAATGTAGAAAATCTAGCCTAATTGCTGGTGCCTGTGAAGCTGAGCGTTTTTTCCCAGCTATTGGGAGGGGCGGAAGGTGGCTTCATTTTACAGCAAGTCCTATCAGAGGTAATAATGGAGAAATAATAGCAGCAATAGAAACCTTACAAGATATCACCGAGTTCGAGAATGCAGAGGAGAATCTACGCTACTACTTGCAGCAGATTACCAAAGCCCAAGAGGAGGAGCGCAAGCGCATTGCTCGCGAGCTTCACGACGATACAGCTCAAAATCTTATCGCACTGCTCCATCAGTTAGAGAACTTGCTAAATGACAGGGCAAAGTTACCGGTCAAAGAAGCTAAGGCTCTATGGGGTTTTTATGAGCAGATCAGGGATATATTGCAAGGAGTGCGTCACTTCAGTCGTGACTTGAGACCTTCCATCCTTGACGATTTAGGTTTGCTTCCGGCACTAGAATGGGCAACTGATGAACTGAAAAATACATATTGGGTAGAGGCTAGTTTACAAGTAATTGGTAATGAGCAGAGGTTGTCTCAGGAAGCAGAACTATTAGTTTTCCGTATTGTTCAAGAGGCACTAAGAAACATTGCGAAGCATGCCCAAACCACAAAGGCTGAGGTTAAGGTCGAGTTCGCTGGGAATAAAATCATGGTTACTATAAGCGATAATGGCATAGGCTTTCAACTTCCAGAGAATCTTGGTGCTCTGCCATACACAGGTAAGCTGGGCTTAGTCGGAATGCAGGAACGGGTACAGTTACTTGGTGGCACCTTGAAGCTGGAGTCTCGATTAGGTAAAGGCACCACGGTATTTGTTGAGGTTCCAGTTTAGCCTTACATTTTGACTCTTTTTTTACCTGTCTCCGAGAAGTAAAACCAGACCGAAATAGTGGTTCATATTATGGACGGTATGGTAGTTACCTCATCCCCATTTATAGTAATCTCCACTTCGTGCTGCAGAAAACCGCAAATACTGCCGGCACGTTTGTCAGAGGTTACCTTGGCCTATAAAGGATATACACGGCATTTTCCTCTTGACGCAAGCTACTAAAAGGCAACATCAACCCCGCTGAGATTTAACTCCTGGTCAGTAACTGTTCGCAACGGAGGAAGTTCACTTACATCTACACCAGGCTCATAATGGAAGATACCAAAAAGTTCCCTGTTTAGCATAAAGATTAGTCGAGAAAGAGGCAACTCCATAGGGCAAACATCCTGACACTGACCACAATTAACACAGGAGTCCATAACATGGGTGGTTCTTATCATAGGGAACATAACATCGGGTGGGACTTCGCCCGCAGGAATTAAGCTCCTATCCGCCTCCAGGTAGCAGTCCTTGCAGTAGCATATGGGGCAAGCATCCCGGCACCCATAACATTTGATGCAACGGCTGAACTGACTAAACCAGTAATTGAACCTCTCCTCACTACTCATTGCCTTGTAGCCAGCAAAATCCTTCTCTTGCCACTGCTGCGCCAGTTCTACTGCTGCCTCATCCTTTTTCCTTCTGGTTTCTATGGCGTCGTCGCCTGGTTGTTCTACGGCAATAGTACCGGCTTCAATTGCTGCCTCAATAAAGTCTGACCCTTTTTCAGAGCAAACCTCTATGAAGGTCGTATTTTTATCTGTAGTTCCCCATTTGCCACAAGCAATATCGGCCATAGTAGGGATATTAGCCTCACAGCGGCGGCAATTCTCCCGCCTCCCATACCCCTTTTCCTCTAACTCACCTAGACCTTTCTCCTTTTCTGTTTCATCCTTTAACCTGATTGTCAATTTATTATCTTCAATGTCCTCGGCAACGACGTCCGTAGGGTCTACTTCAAACTCGTCCCTAAACATCCTCTTCGCCTTTGCTGAAGGGAAAGTGCCGGTGCAGTTCAAACCAATGAGGAGTAGGTTGCTGAGGTTAATCTGTTCTCTCTTAGCTAGCTCAATAATTGCCTTGGCATCACACGGCTTGGCGACAACGGCTATTTTCATGCTAGACGCACCATCTAAGTATTCCTTAAGACAGCGTGCGATGTTCGGTGATGTGCAGTGTAATGACCCGGTGGTCTCTATTACCTCCTCCGGGTTAGTGATAAGAACTGGCACACCATCATACCTGTCGCCATTTCTTGCTTTGATGGCAAGTACAGCATCCACCCGTTTACTCTCCAAGGTAAATTTGAGCAGGGAAGTAACCGCACCTCCACATTCAGCTTTCTCCACTATCTCCTTATCCGAGGAACGAGCGATATACATGTCTCCCTTCATCGTTTTACCTCCATCTTAACGGCGCATACTTTGGTTTCGGCACACTTGGCGCTGGGGTCTAGGGCTGAGATTGTCAGCACATTGGCACAGGAATCAGGAAAGTGGAAGAGGACAAACAATAGCCCCGGGGGCACCTCATCGGTTACCTTGGCTTCAGCTTCTATGCTACCCCGCCTTGTCTTTAGAGTAACCACGTCTTTGTCTTTGACCCCTGCCTTAGTGGCATCCTCAGGGTTGACCTCAACGAAGTCCCGTGGAACCTCATCAAGCAGTTTTTGGGTTCTTCGGGTCATTGCCCCGGTATGGTAATGGAAGATACTTCTGCCGGTAGTTAGGAAGTAGGGATATTCTTCATCCGGTACCTCTGCTGGGGGTTTGTACTCCACCGCCTGAAAGTGCCCTAAACCATCAGGAGTATTAAATTTCTCTAAGAACATGCTGGGTGTTCCCGGATGGTCTTCTGAGGGGCAGGGCCAGTGAATCCCTCCCACTGTCTTGCTCAGCCGCTCGTAGGTTATCCCTTTATACTGAGGAACGCAGCTTCTCATTTCGTTGAATATCTCCTCTGAGGAGGTGAAGTCGAACTTATCCTTATAGCCCATTTTTTCCGCTAACTGGCATATTATCCACCAGTCGGGCTTGGCCTCACCGGGTGGGTCAACAACCTTGTTTATCTTCTGCACTCGTCTGTCTATCCAGGTATGGGTAGCTTCTCTCTCCACCCAAGTAGCTGCTGGCAGCACCACATGGGCAAGCTTACTTATCTCAGTAGGAAATATGTCCTGAACCACTATGAAATTAGCCTTCTCTAAAGCCTTCTTCAGGTTATTAACGTCAGGCACTACCATCATTGGGTCTGCCCCTACAATATAGAGGTAAGGACATTTATACAGCATGTCTATATAGGTAACGCCGGGCTTCGTCGGTAGGTTTTCTACACTCCACGCTTCCTCAAAGAACTTTGCTGATTCCTCACCGACACGCTTGAACCCGGGATAGAAAACACAGAGGCAACCCATATCACCACTGCCCTCACCGTTTATCTGTCCTCTCAGTGAGTTTATTCCACTCCCTGGCTTACCAGCATGTCCGCAGAGAAGTGCTAGGTTAGCGTGAACCCTGACATTATCGGTGCCAACATAATGCTGGGATATACCCTGGTCATAGAGAATACAACCCCTCTCTGCCTTGGCATAGGTAATTGCCGCTTCCTTTATCTTTTCCAGAGGGACACCGGTAATCTCTTCTGCCTGTTTTAAGTCTACCTTAGACAGGGAATCGCGTAATTCATCAAAACCAGCGGTTTTTGAGGCTATAAACTCCTTATCCTCTAGCCCCTCATCAAGGATGATTCGCATCATAGCGTTGATTAGAGCAGCATCAGTGCCAGACTTTAGTGGCAGGTGGATATCAGCCAGATATCTGGCAGTAGCTGTCTTCCTGGGGTCAGTGTAGATAACCTTGGCTCCTCTAGCTTTGGCACGGAGTACCCTCCGCGTTATCATAGGAAAGGTCTCCTGCATGTTAACACCAGCAAGGAAGAAACAGTCGGCAAGCTCAATTTCAGGCTGAGAGGTTTGCATTGCCCCTGAGCCCATCATAGGGATTAGAGCAGCCGCGGCTGGGGAATGGCACAATCTACCACAGTATTCTACATTATTGGTACCCATCACCACCCGGGTAAACTTCTGCATTGTATAAGCATCCTCATTACTGCTCCTGCATGAGGCGACAAAGCCAAATTCATCTGGGGTAGCTTCCTTCAGTTTGGAGGAGATCAGGTCAAGGGCTTCCCCCCAGGAGGTTTCTTGAAGGGTGCCGTTCTTCCTCACCAACGGCATCTTCAGCCTGTCTTCACTATACATGTACTCGTAGGCATTCTTTCCCTTGGGGCAATTTGCCCCTTCATTTATCGGATGTTCTTTCCATGGCTCCTGTCCGATTATTTTTCTATCTTTGACGACCAGGTAAATGCCACAGCCACAACTGCAGTAGGGGCATATAGTAGGTACATACTCAATGCTCATTTCGCCTCCTGTTGAATGGACTCGGTCCAAGCCCTGTTATAGTTTGAGTAAAACTGCTAACTGTCTCAGCTACTTTTGGCCCCTCAGATGCTGATATCCATTCTAGCCTGAGTCTGTCACCACCGATACCTATGGTTTCCAGGAAAGGCCGCAAGCCGGTAACTCTTCTTCTGGCATTCAAGTTGCCCTTCTGATAATGGCAATCTCCTGGGTGACAGCCAGCAACGAGGACACCATCGGCACCTAGAGCAAATGCTTTCAGTATCAGCCTTTCGTCCACTCTGCCCGAACACATAATCCTGATTACTCTCACGTTTGACGGATATTTTGTTCGCGAGGTACCAGCAAGGTCAGCACCGGTGTAAGAGCACCAGTTGCAGAAGAAGCCGACTATCTTTGGCTCAAATTCACCCATCTATACCTCCTTCTAAGTAAGAATTTGTCAGCTTATATGTTAGGTATGGTAAAATTAGCTGTTAGTGTTATCTGGGAGTACATTATACCCTATAGGGGTATGGTATATCAACACTTATCACAGAATTATTGGAGGACATGATGCCTAGGCAAGAGGGATTATCGCAGGAGATGCTGCTGAAACGGCTGAAAAGGATAGAGGGACAGGTACGCGGTATTGAGAAAATGATTGTCGACGGCCGTGATTGCGAAAGTTTGGTAACCCAACTGGCGGCCGTGCGTTCTGCTGTTGAGAGTGCAGGGGCTATGGTGCTTAACAACTACATGAAATTGTGCTTCCGTAAAGACAGCGAAAATGAATTAGCCAGCGTCGATTCTTTAGCCCGGGCAGTGGCAATCTGGGGTAGAGTACATGTTGGTGATGGCACTTGATCTAGATATGGTGATGGTCTAAGACTATTACAGACTCGTACTTCCAGATTAGAATCCTACCATGCTATAATTGGATCCTAGTAACAAAAGGCTTCTTCCCACAGTAGTCCCTTGGGTCAGCTACGTAGAGAGGGGTTTATCATAGGTAGTCAGGAAACTCGGCGATCCCCTGAAGTAAAACCAGGGCTTTTTTATGGCTACATCATAGTTTTAGCTGCCTTTTTTATTATGCTGGTGATGTTCGGCGTATATAATACGTTTGGCATTTTTTTCAAACCGGTGTTGACTGAATTTGGCTGGACCAGGGCTATAACCTCAGGCGCCTTCTCACTTTCCTGGATTGTATATGGCTTGCTGGGCATTGTTATGGGAAGGCTTACGGATAAGCTCGGCCCTCGGATAGTGTTAACATTCTGCGGTTTCCTTGTGGGTCTGGGGTATTTACTCATGTCACAGGTTACAACGGTCTGGCAGTTATACCTGTTCTACGGGGTGATAATAGGTACCGGGATGTGTGGTTTCTTTGTTCCGCTAACGTCAACCGCAGCCAGGTGGTTTGTTAAAAGACGGAGTATGATGTCGGGTATTGTTCTATCCGGCATGGGTATAGGCACATTGATTATGTCACCGGTTACTAACTGGCTCATCTCTACTTATGATTGGCGTCAATCCTATACTATACTAGGCAGCGTGGTTCTGGTACTTGTTATTTTAGCTGCTCAGCCTCTCAAGCGTGACCCGGTTCAGATGAGGCAAGTACCTTACGGTGAAAATGCAGGAGAAGAGCAGAGATTGAGGACTAGCGGCCTTTCTCTCAGGGAGGCAATTTACACCAAGCAGTTCTGGCTAGTTTCTGGTCAGTTTTTCTGTTTGGGATTTTGTATATTTACTACCCTGGTACATATTGCACCACATGCCATTGAGGTGGGTCTTTCGGCTGCCAGCGCTGCCAATATTCTGGCTACTATTGGTGGGTGTAGCATTATTGGCAAGGTTATACTGGGCAGCGCTGCTGATAGAATTGGGAACAGGATGGTTTTTCTTATTGGCTTGTTCTTAATGGCAGTAATTCTGTTCTGGCTGGCGCAGTCTGGAGAGGTGTGGCAGCTCTATCTGTTTGCTGTTATTTTTGGTGTTGCCTATGGGGGTTGTGCTGCATCGGAGGCACCTCTCGTAGCAGCACTATTTGGGCTACGCTTTCACGGTTTAATTTTAGGAGTTATTAACTTCGGTTTTACAATTGGAGCTGCTGTCGGCCCATTTCTAGCTGGTTATATCTTTGATATTAGCGAGAGCTACGAGGTAGCCTTCTTAGTCTGCGCTGCTATCAGTGTTATCGGTATTATATTTACTGCACTGATAAAACCGATTAAGGCAAGCTGAGCCCACACAAACATTAAAAGAAATAGAAAAGGTTGTGAATGACACATCCATTTATTTGCTATCTCTAGCCAAACAGGCCGTTCACGTTGAGTGCCACCTCAAGTGTCGCTACCACATTCATGAATGAATGCATTATTAACGGAATCCACAGTGAACCGGTTTTATAACGCATCACGCCCAGTAATATACCGCTGATAAATATAGACACCAGTTCAAAAACCTCATATTGTTGGTGTAATAAAGTCCAGGCGAGAGATGTTAATATTATTGTCCCGATAATGCCCAGCCTGGAATAGCTAAAACCCTTAAACAGAAAGCCACGGAAGAAGGTCTCCTCAAATACTGGGGCGAAAATGACGACCGCTATCCAGAATAGGGCTGACCAGACGCTGGCATTATACGTATCGACCATAACCTGTGGGTTGATCGGCCTGCCAATAATTACGCAGGTAGCATCATTGGCTATTATCAGGCCAATAACAATCGCAAGTGATAATAATATTGTTTTAGCAGAGACCGGTTTCAAACCGAGGTATTCAGGGATAGAAATACCTCGGCGCATACTAATGACGGCTACGGTCAACCCGACACCAACAACTGCTGTCGCTATAGTAGATAAGGCTGTCAGCAAGCCTGCTTTTGCGGTGACAATCCCTAAGATAGCATCTAAGGCTTGCGACGGGTCAAGGACGGGTTGAGTGCCAATATTCACGAAAACGAAGCCGATGCTTACCAGCACCGCGGTTATAAAAAAGGCGATGATAATGGCAATACCAAAACCAAATGTAGACCAGAATCCCCACGGTCGCCTATACAAGATATCCTGTGCTTCTGTCATTTTAAGTCTTGGTGTATTAAGACGAATAGGTTTTACCCAATGATATTACTAATCAAGTTCTACCTTTATTCCGCCTGTCCATCGTGCCACCAGGTTGTAAAGAGCACCAAGCACCGATTTAACTAACGGTTCTAGTACCCCTCTTCCCACAAAGTCTACTTAAACCACGTCATTAGAATTGCAAACTGTTCTTATGCTGGGGACTTATTGTAGTCCTATTAAAACGGAGTGCCAATACTCTTAAAACAAAAGGGGGAGTATTTCTACTCCCCTAATTTACCATCGCACATTCATGGAAACTAAAATATCATGTGCTATATGAATGTAAATTACCTACCACTGAACAAACATCGGGATGATGGTTAAACCATAATAAAAAGCTACACCTAGACTAATTATTAGGGAGCAGGTGGACGACGATTCTAACTTTACAAGCTACGTCGCCGTTATTGTGACTTTGATGGATTCCGGGCTACCGAGTTCATTGACTTGCTCTTTGGTTAAATAGATGGTCATTGGATGGTCTTCTTTGTTCTCCTTGAATCTCCATGTTCCTGGCGTTTCTTTCTCCTTGGCGAGTATACTTTCTATTTGTGTTGTCATTGTTCTATTCCCTCCTCCTTTGACCGTTATTTCAAAGCGCTGCAATATCTTATCTAATTCTTCTGATTTTATATTATTGTCTATTGTATTAGCCTCATCATATATAGCAGGAATAAAATACCCTTTACCCACCTCTTTCAACCTTTTATTAAAATAGGAGGCCATAGCAATGCTATTACAATTAATTGACCTCCTATACTTACCCATTTCCGCAGATATTACGGTAAGTGAAACAGGGCTATTAGTTTCTTGATATTTCTGCTCAACTATCATCGCAATAGTATCAAATAATGTTAATGATGGATGTTCGAATCCCCATTCTTTTAATGCATATGTTCCTTTTATTCCTATCCATACTATTCTGTGTCTGTCCCTTCCTAGAATCGCATGTATATTGTGTTCAGAAGAAACATCATCTGTAAACATCTCTCTGTAAACACTAGCAATTAATGAATAGTGGGCAGGATGACCAATATGTTTCAATGCTCTATATGTTTTTTCTAATTTGGTAGTCCTAACAATAGGCTTCTGTCCCGGTAAATGGGTATTTACTATTTGCGCAATTCTGGCTATATCATTAGATGATAGTGGTATAGCACAATTCCTTCTAAAAGCGTCCTCTTGTTCCTCAGTAGTTATTTGGTCTATGAACAAATCTTTGGGTAAGTCTTTTCCCTCATTTACTAATCCGATGATATATAAATCAGTATGATGATATCGTGACATAGGAACATTTAAACATTTAGCTACAAATTGTATTTCTCGTTGTGGTTCATTAGAAGTAACTATTAAACTCCCCTTTTCTTGTAGTATATATAGCAAGAATGGACCCAATAGTAGCTTACTATATGAAGGACGAAATAGTTTATGCCAGCATTT
This sequence comes from uncultured Dehalococcoidales bacterium, assembly GCA_964572285.1. Lineage (GTDB taxonomy): Bacteria > Chloroflexota > Dehalococcoidia > Dehalococcoidales > JAUVZE01 > CAZNEL01. The sequence goes on from CAZNEL010000003.1 coordinate 29,787, forward strand.
ATTTTCAATCTGTCTAACACGTTCATATGATATGTGAACATCTTCGCCAATTTCTCTTAGTGTTAGAGGTTCATGCTCAAGTAATCCAAGCCTTCTAATGAGAATATAGGATTCTCGCTCAGATAATTTTTTAAAGAGTTCATGATCTTCAAGAGAAAAACGGTATTTCGTATTCCTTACAGGTGTGTTCTCGTAGACATTAATCAGGAATTGTACTGAGTCCCGAATATGTGATTTGCTCATAAATGATAAAATATATGCAAGGGGGAAACTATATTCAGAACCATTATTTGAGGGATTAATAAAGTAGTTTTCAGTACCAAATTCAATAAGCTCAGTGAAAGATGGATGTTGCCGCTCATCTGTTATAGAGTCGACCAGTTGCAGAAATTCTTTACGATTAAGTCTAAAGTTTCTTGTTTCTGCTAATTTTAAGTTAGCATCAAGATACCACCTGTGAAGAGATTTATTGGGTATTGGATATTCCTCTTTTTCTTCTGAAAACATTGTAGATTACCCTAAGTAAAGTTTTTCATAAGTTCTTCAGCCTTACGGCGAGTACTCTTCTCAAAATATCCCCAATTTACCGATTCAGGAATATAATACTCATCTGGTATATAACGTCGAAATATTATGACTTTTTCTAGCCATTTTCTTTTTACATTAAAATCGCGTGATAAATGTACATATATACCATCTATTTCAAGCTTCCTTTCAGCCAAGGATTCTACAAACCTAAATATTTTGTCACCTAGTCTCCATATTACTCTGGCCGGTAAAGGTTTATTATGCATCCTATAGTTATTTACATCAATTAGCTCTGTCCGCGTTGCTGTTAGGAATTGCTCGTACAAATTGGCAGCTACTTTTAGAATATCATCAATGTTTGTGTTGCTAGATAGAAACTGGCTCACAGGAATATAAGTTTTAAATACCCCCCCCTCTTTTTTGAATGTCACAAAAGTTAAATCAGCCATTACTTACTATTTCCCCAAGCTGCCATCACTCTATCTGAAAACGTCAGGTCTTGAAGATTACCAGTAAACAAAAACTTCTGTATTGCAAGTGCTATAGCGAATATTTCATGTAGTCTTTTAGCCTGATTATTATTACAGACTTTGAGGAAAGCTGGGTGGCTACTATTGATCATCACATAGGTCCCATCAACCCAAGCCAAATCTATTCGATCGGGAGCATCACTATATCCTATTTTAGGTCCACGATGACTAGTTCTGCTAATAGGTTGTGTTGTAACCTTACCTTCTTCTACGTTTTCTTGAAGTGCCTCACCAGTTTCTTCTCCTATATCAAATGGTCCTTCTCCTCCTCCAGAATCGCCTTCACCTATTGGTAACGTTGTTTGCGTACCCTCTTGCCATGTAGCATTAGGTATTCCTTCATCCGACTGCTGTGGTATATTTTTGGGACTCCTGAATCCGAAGAACTCACTAAATTCTGGGATCTGATCGATAAGTTTCCTTATTTCTCTTTCTAGTTTGAGTATTTCATCATTAGAAGAACTTTCAGTGGATTGTATACCTAATTTACTTAGCCAACTTTTAAATTCCTGCCGTATAGGGTCGTAAAGTTTTTCAAATTCCCTGAACTTCTTGCGCTTAATAAAATCTGTTTTAGCACTCGTTAGAAAATTTATAAAATCCGGTATTTCAACAAGACCAAGTATGCGGGGACCGATATCACTAGGGAATTGATTAAACATATCGGCCTTTATTATTTTCCCCCTTGTGCTAAGAAGAACGCCACAAAGGTTTTCACTCATAGGATACTCAATGGGAGCCAAGCCTAGAATACCATAGCCTATTCTTCTTCTGGAACTTTGGGGGGAGAAGTTGTGCACATTTGTCAGTTGATAATCCAATGCAATATTACCAGGCTGAATTACCTGATTATTTACAATAAACCTCAAGTTATGTGGGTAATACCCTAACTGTTCATATAGTGAAAGGAAATCATTGTCCAATAGTGGTAAATAATGTTCCTTTAATAAGAGTACTATATTTTCGGTACTCGCAAACGGTAAATCCACATCATCCCTAAACATTACTTCTACCCTAGTCCCGTTACTTCTTAAATGGACAGGCTTAATTTCTTCCCACAATAACTTTTTCTTCGATTCAAGATACCAACTAGATCCCCCAACAAAAGAATCGCTACGTGTTTCAGTTATTACTCTAGATGCTATATTAAAACTAATCTTTGCACCAACACCAGCAAAACCTATTCCCATACCTCTAGTTTTCAGACCAGCAGCAAAATCGTGGTATTGTGCAAAATCTGATGCAGTCATACCGGTTCCATTGTCTGTTACTACCAGTGTCCTTCTTTTTGGTTCAAACGTAATGGAGATTGAAGTTGCCCTTGAGTCCAAGGCGTTTGCTACAACCTCTACCAGTACTACTGTTCCCACATCAAAGGGATACATGTCAGCTAAATCCTTTATAAGATTTTCGAAATTTACAGAGCTTTGGTGTGTAACCATCATTTATACCCTCCAAACATTCTTATATCAACTTTTTCCAAGTAGCTCTTATTACCGCATGCTTCAACATTTTCCTCAAATCACCTTTGTGTACAATAACCGCCATGTTTTTACTCGCAAAATGTCCTCGGATGATAGAATCATACCTGGCTACTTCGAAGTCCTTGTATTCCTTAGGGAGATGCTGATATGGAGTAAGCTGTTTATTATTAGGTGACTTAATTACACTCGCTAGTAATCCATTGCTTTCATAATCATTTCCACCAGCAAACTCCACCAATGGTCTCTCATCCATCCAAACAATGACTCTTCTTCTCATTGCTCCGGCAGCTTCACGGTTGGTAAACCCTATGCGGAATCTTATGTGACGACCATTCAAATACTGTATTATTGTGTAGCCCTTATCAAAGTGCTCAACATTCTTCGGCCATTTAAAATCAAATTCACCAATCTCCGTAAACTCCGACTCCATATCTACTTCTTGACTATCAAATGGGGACTTTTCCTCACTGGGTGTCCCTTTGTATTTTCTATCAATGTATTCTAGTAAATCACTGTCTGATACACGCCATTCATTTGCTATCATAAAACCGCGAAGAATTCCGGTCTCCAATTCTTTTAATATGATATCCTCGTTCGTCTTAAAATAATCAGCAACCTCTTTAAGAGTCCAAAGTTTTGGTAAAGTAAATTCAGTCATATTACACCTCATACAGTAGTATATGTACTATAGCAGTAAGTACAGTAAGTGTCAAGACTTTTAAGTAATAGTATATTAATGTATTTTGCAGATATTGGTAGGTTAATCACTGAAATATAACCCAGAATCAGTCAGGTTAACGACGTACACTTCTTTTCACTCACCAATGGTAATCCATTAGCCAGCAGAGAACTTATAACGACGTTTACCGCAGACGTTCCACGTTTGTCGAGGTGTGCAGAAATGCTCAATCCTGAGCTAGTTTTAGATAGGCTGGAGATTAAGAATACTAATTCCTAAAACCTTTATCAATAGGTAAATTCCGTTGCCTAGCCATTTGTTGTGCTAGCTGGTCACAGCGTTCATTCTCGGTATGGCCATCGTGCCCTCTAACCCATTTGAATATAACTTCTTGCTTATCACAAAGACTAAGTAATCTATCCCAAAGATCAGGATTTAATGCCCTGTCCTTCTTATTACGCATCCAACCCTTTGCTTTCCAGTTCTTAGCCCAGCCTTTAATAATAGCATCCACTAGATACTTGGAATCGCTGTATAGAGTAACATTGCATTTTTCTTTTAAAGACTCTAAAGCTACAATGGCTGCCATAACCTCCATACGGTTATTGGTTGTCTTACTAAAACCACCAGATATCTCTTTTTTTTGGCCATCATATTCAACAATTATGCCATAGCCACCAGGGCCTGGATTATTAATACAGGATCCATCAATGTATATGTTTGTCTGCTTAACTTTACTCATAGTATTGTTACTCTATACTCCAACGCTGTAACAGTCAAGCATGATCCAGCCCTATCTCAGGCATTGCCAGATTAAAAACAGACGTTTCCTTTAACTCACTAATGGTAACCATTAGCTTGCAGAGAAAAGCTTCTGATATCATTCGCAGACACTCCAGGTTTCTCTAGGTGCTTTCAGATACTAAATCCTGAGCTGGTTTGAGGAAGGCTAGAGATTACAACTTTTAATAGCAGATTTCAAGCGTATTTATGTTTTTATACAAGATTTCTAAAAACATAGCTTGAGCACTACATCAATCCCAAACTTTACATATATCGCATTTGCCTTTGAATGTCTTTCTATTAGCCAGCGTTCTATAGAATTCTATTACTTCGTAAGGATCATCTCTTAGATCTCCCCTAAGTCTACTCGTAAGAGTGACAGAGAATTCTGCCTTAATGTGTGACCAGAAGCACCTCATTAAGAAGTCACCATAATGCTGCTCTGTAAGCTCAATGTTGTTCAGTAGCAAATCATCTAACTCCTGATTGCTTATATTTCGTTCTTCACCTGGTGTACCTATCCAATATTCAGCCGAATCAAAGGATTCACCTGCGCCAAAGTAAATCATTGGGGTTCTATTATTCCACGCTACAATCCCTATATCAAACATACCCCAGAATCACCAGAATGACAATCTGGCATCATTGAAGCTTGAAGACGATGGGTTTCCACCTCTCTCCGCCATTATATTCAGAAAAACTACTTATGGCAAATAGTTTTTAAAAAGCGTCAACTTACCTAGTTATTTCCCCGAAATCATACGTAGTAATTTAACTATTATAATAGCTTTAGGGTAATAAATAATACTGAAAGCCCTATTTTATACGATATTTTTTAAAGGAGACAAAATGAAAGCAAAGTCAGCCATAGCAGAGTTCCTTAACCACTTGACCTACCTGGGATACAAGATTAAAGATAAACATGATGGGTCATTCCTTGCAAAGCACGATATATATTTAAACCTGCTCCTTACAGATAAGGTCACTGGAGTATTTATTTACTCCTGTGCTGGTGTCAATGTATCCGATGATGACAGGCCAAACTATCTTGAATGTATCAATAGTATAAATGCTGATGCAATAGTGTTTCGCTTCTATGCAGGGAGTGATAACGACCTTATGGGGGACGTCTGGTTCCCTAAATACTACAACAAGGTTGGTTTTTCTGCCTTCATGGACTTATTATTACATGATATGCAGCTATTGTTCTCTGATAAGTACGGGTTAGAGAAATACTGCGGTTAATGAGTCTGGTCATAGCCAGTCTTTGCATATCGGGCATTCGCCCTTAAAGACCTTTCCGTGAGCCAGCTTTTCGAGAGTGTCTAGAATAGCCCGATGGCTTCCAGGGTCAATCCCGGTAGCCTCCAGTTCAGCTTTGTAGTGGGAATAAAAACAGTCCACCACAAAGTTACTGTAATTGTCCGTCACCCAATCCCACGCTGAATCTATCTGCTCTAGAAGCTCATCGTCTTTAAGAGTCCTTTGTTCACCATCTTCGCTCTCATCCGAGCGACTAACAGCAAGATGTTTGGCAATCTCTGCCATCTCTTTCCAGTGGTCAACAAGCATCTGCTGCTTTGCTGACTGTGTCAACTCTCCAAAAGAACTCGTAAGATATTCTGCTGCAACCTTCAAAAGGTTATCCGGTACCCTGAGAATCTTCTCCAGCATCTCCACGTGGCCAATACTTGGCCGCATTGTTCCATGTCCCCATTTTGATATCGTGCCCTTACTATCAACGGGGTAATCAGTATTTTGAGACAGTGATACCATCTCATCCAGGGACAATTTTGCTTTTTGTTTGTATTTCATTAGCAGCTCGCCAAACTCAATCCACATAACTTTCCCCCGTTTCTTTTTTAAGAAATCCGAGAAACTTAATTTAGTCACGATTGTTTCCCGTCAGGAAACCCCACTCCGAGTACGATTATAGCAGAGATAAGGTTAACAACCTATCAAAGCGCCGAAAAAGGAGTGGACAAAGAGATGAGCGAGCAAATCAAGACCATAAGTAATTTTTTGGAACTGTTGGAGGGTGTCAGGCGATCTGGCGAGGGTTACACAGCACGCTGCCCAGCCCATGAAGACCATAACCCCAGTCTATCAATTAAAGAGGTTGATGGGAAGATCCTGCTGCACTGCTTTGCCGGGTGCCAGCCTGAGGAAGTCATACAAGCACTTAACTTAGAGATGAAAGACCTTTTCCTCGATAAGACCAACCCCGTAAGTCAAAGCGAGCCAACACCGGGTATAAAAAGTGGTTATGGTGTTACACCCCCTGTGAATCGAAATGAAATCAGTGTAACACCGCTTGGGTTAAGCCAGGTTACCGGTGTTACACTTGAGGCCTTGGCCCAGAAGAAGTGCCTTGACCTGGACTACCTCAAATCCCTGGGCATAGCCGACTGCCAGCGCAAAGGGCTGCTTGTAGTCAAGATACCCTATCTTGACGAGTACGGACATAATGCAGTAACTCGTTTCCGGCTTACATTAGACAGTAAATCTGGCGGGCAAAGGTTTGCATGGAAGAATGGCGATCATGTTCTACCTTACGGGCTGGACAGGCTGGAAATGGCAAAACAACAAGGTTGGCTGCTTTTAGTGGAAGGCGAATCTGATTGTTGGACACTATGGAGCCACTCTCTACCCGCGCTGGGAATACCGGGGAAAAGTGTCTGGCAGCCAAAATGGATTAAATATCTGAATGGCCTTGAAGTCTACCTATGGCAGGAACCGGAGGCCGAAGACCTCACCCTTAGACTCCTGAAAGACATACCGGAACTCAAGGTAATTAAAGCTCCGGACGGCATAAAGGATATCAGCGAAGCCCAGATTCAAGGAAAGGACATTCCCAGCTTACTCGATGCGCTGAAAAAGGCGGCAAGGTCAGGCCAGAAGATAAAAGAGGAACTGAATAACAAAGAGGCTGACGAATACTACAAGAAGGCGAAGGCTGTTATCGAATCTGAAGATCCTTTGAAGGCCGTCGAGGAAGAAATCAAGCGGCTTGGTTACGGCGGAGATATTAAGCCGCCCCTGTTAAGCTACCTAGCAGCCACATCGCGGTTATTGGCGATGCGAAATGGCACCATGCCAGTACATCTGTTGCTTACTGGCCCAAGTTCCTCAGGTAAGAGCTATACGCTGTCAATCGTAAAACAGCTTCTGCCACCTAACGCATACCATGAAATTGACGCCGGTTCACCCAGGGTACTTATATATGACACAACTCCGTTAACCCATAAACTGCTGATATTTGGGGAAGCCGACAGCATGCCGTCAGACGACGACAATGCGGCGGCTAGCGCACTGCGAAACCTCCTTCAGGATCATCGTCTCCATTATCAGGTGGTAGTAAGGGACGAACGTGGTGGAGAGTTTCGTGTTAAAGAGCTAGACAAGCCTGGCCCCACTGTGCTCATTACCACTAGCACCAAGCAACTGCAACACCAGCTCTCGACCAGATTGTTTACCCTGGAGATGTCTGACAGCGCGGAGCAGATTAAGTCTGGACTGGAAGCTCAGGCAAGGCTCGAAGAGTCCGGCGCTATTTTGCCGTCCGAAAGCTTAGTAGCAATGCAGGGGTACTACCAGCTACGGGTACCCATCAAGGTCATAGTTCCTTTCGCAAAACCGCTTGCCTGCGCTATGGGGGCAAAGCATCCCACCCCCAGAATGAATCGAGACTTCAGCAGGATACTCTCCCTTATTAAGGCGATAGCAATACTCAATACTCACCACCGGACTAATGAAGCTGGAGCTATCGTAGCCGATGTCCAGGATTACGCCACAGTTAGAGGTCTCATAAACGATCTCTACGTGAGCACCACTGGCGCGTCAGAAGAAGTACGCTCGGTCGTCCAAGCGGTAGCCGATTTGAGTAAGGTAACCTCAAACGAACCGATAACCGGAACCAAGCTGGCCAATTACCTAGGCATCACCAAAATGGCAGTTTCTCGGAGAACCAGGAAGGCAATCTACGAAGGATGGCTGGTTAACAACGAGCAGAGGAAGGGCC
>CAZNEL010000004.1:0-36951 GCA_964572285.1 uncultured Dehalococcoidales bacterium
GTAAGGAGGCGAATGATGCCAGGATTTGATGGTACTGGACCTCGTGGTACGGGGCCAATGACCGGTGGTGGTAGAGGCTTCTGTGCTGTTCCGTTACAATCGAATTGGTCGATGTATATGGGTAGAACAGCCCCCGCTCCCAATAATGTGGCTTGGGGAGTGCCTTACTATGGAGCGAGGCCGTTTATTTCTCAGATGACTCGTGAGCAGGAGCTGGATTATCTTAAGGCGCAGACTCAAATAATGAGAGAGCAACTAAAAGGCCTAGAGACTCAGATTGAGCGGTTAGGGGAAAAAGCTTAGGCGCTATTTAAGAAGATAGTCAACAAATATAAAGGAGTAGATTATGAAAATTGCCATTACAGCTACTGGCCCGACTCTAGATGCTGAGGTTGACCCTCGTTTTGGACGGTGTCAGTATTTCATTATCGCTGACCCGGAGACAATGGAATTTGAAGCACTGGAGAACTCCAGTGCCATGGCTGGCGGTGGGGCCGGAATTTCCACTGGCCAGATGATTGCTAGTAAAGGGGTAACGGCAGTGCTGACTGGAAACTGTGGTCCCAATGCCTATCAAGTATTATCGGCGGCCGGACTTCAGGTAATAACCGGGGTTTCAGGAAGGGTAAAGGATGCTATTGAGGAGTACAAGTTGGGCACATTTGCTGTAACCCAGCAAGCTAATGTGGCTGACCACTTTGGTATGGGTGGTGGCATGGGTGGTGGCATGGGAATGGGCCGTGGTATGGGCAGAGGCATGGGGATGGGGGCTGGAATGATGTCAACAGCTAGTTTGGCACCTCAGTCTTTAAGCCCGGAACAGGAGCTGGAAGCACTTAAGAAACAGTCGGAGATACTGACAAAACAACTTATTGATATTCAGCGTCGTCTTGAAGAACTGGGAAAGAAGGGAGGGTAATAGTCATGCCAATCTACGAATATCAGTGCACTCAGTGCGGAGAGAAGTTTGAAGCCCGTCAGCCTATAGGTGAGGATGGTTCTAAATTAACCTGCCCTAAATGCGATACCCAGAATCCGAAACGGCTGTTTTCCTCATTCTCCAGCCCGGGTTCAAGCTCTTCGGAGATAAGCTGTCCCACCTGTACTACCGGCACCTGTGGACTGCCGCCAATGTAGTCGGAGTGTAATCAAGACATAATAAATATAATTATTTATCGGAGGTGAAACTATGCCTAGAGGAGATGGTAGCGGACCTCCCTGGGGTGGCGGTCCGGGTACAGGAAGAGGTGGAGGTGGTCGTGGTGGGGGTGGTGGTAGAATGGGGGGTAACCGTCCTGGGGCTGGCCCTAGTGGCGACTGTGTTTGCCCCAATTGCGGTGCCAAGTTATCCCATCAAGTGGGAACACCTTGCTATAATATGAGCTGCCCCAAGTGTGGGGCAAAGATGTCCAGAGCATGATTATATCGGTTGCCAGTGGTAAGGGAGGAACGGGCAAGACCCTGGTGGCTACCAGCCTTGCCCTTTCCTTAAAAGACACGAACAAGGTACAAATACTGGATTGCGATGTAGAAGAACCTAATGACCATGTCTTCTTGAAACCGGCAATAACCCGCAGTGAAGCAGTCTCTATCCCGGTTCCCAAAGTAGATGAGGCAAAGTGTACCTATTGTGGTAAATGTGCTGAAGTCTGCGCCTATAACGCTATTGCTGTAGTTAAGGAAAAAGTGCTTGTTTTCCCCCAGCTCTGCCATGGTTGTGGAGCCTGTAGCTATCTTTGCCCTGAAGAGGCTATCTCTGAGGAGGGGAAAGAAATCGGTGTTATGGAGTCGGGTAGTGCTGATGGTGTAAAATTTACTCACGGGCGGTTGGCTATCGGTGAAGCTATGGCACCACCTATTATCAGAAAGGTAAAAGAGCAGGCTGATAATGATGGGGTGGTCATTATTGATGCTCCGCCGGGGACATCCTGTCCGGTAGTAGAAGCGGTTAAGGATAGCGATTTCTGCTTGTTGGTAACTGAACCTACTCCCTTTGGGCTGAACGACTTGATTTTAGCAGTTGAGACAGTCAAGCAGCTTAATATATCTTGTGGTGTAGTACTTAATCGCGTCGGGGTAGGCGATAGCGGGGTGGAGGAATATTGCGCCAAAGAAAATGTGCCGGTACTGCTTACCATACCTCTAGATATTGAAATTGCACGTCTATATTCTAGAGGGATCACTTTAGTTGAAGGTATGCCGCAGTGGCAGGGGAGCTTTATTGGGCTTTTTGATAAGATTAGGGAGATAATACGATGAAAGAAGTCGTAATATTAAGCGGTAAAGGTGGAACCGGGAAAACCAGTATAGTAGGCTCCTTTGCTGCATTGTCCCGTAGCAAAGTGTTGGCTGATTGTGATGTAGATGCGGCTGATCTTCATCTCCTTCTAAACCCAGTTGCTCAACAGAACCACGAGTTCTGGAGCGGGCAGGTTGCTATTATTGATGAAGAAAAGTGTACTCAGTGTGGCCTGTGCCAGGACGTGTGCCGCTTTGACGCCATAGATGATTTCAAAGTTACCCCTGCCTCCTGTGAAGGTTGTGGCTTCTGCTATCATATATGCCCGGTTGAAGCTATAACAATGCAGGAGAGACTTTCAGGGCACTGGTTTGTCTCTGATACTAAATATGGACCTTTAGTTCATGCCAGGCTGGGAATAGCCCAGGAGAACTCGGGAAAGCTAGTGGCGTTAGTCAGGCAAGAGGCTAAAAGAATTGCAGAAAAGCAAGGACTTGATTATGTTATTAGTGACGGGCCACCCGGTATCGGCTGCCCGGTTATCTCGTCTCTATCTGGAGTTAACCTGGCTCTGCTAGTTACTGAGCCTACGTTGTCGGGGATACATGACTTGGAGCGAGTTCTTGGTGTTTGCCAACACTTCGGTATTACGGCACTGGTGTGTGTTAATAAGTATGACCTCAATGAAGATAATACCTGCCAGATTGAGAACTATTGTTTTAACCAGGGAGTAGGGGTAGCAGGTAAGATTGCTTTCGATAATGTGGTTACTGAGGCTTTAGTGTGTGGTTTGCCTGTGGTAGAATATTCTCAGGGTAAGGTTGCTCGAGAAATAGAGAAGGTATGGTTGGCTATTACTGAGACGCTGGATGTATAGGGAGACTACTTTTATATGACGATTAGGGAGAGTGTTCAGAGAATATTAAGTGAACTACCAGTAGGGGTCCAGTTAGTAGCTGCTGCTAAAACAAGGCCCATCGAAGAAGTGCTAGAGGCGATACAATCAGGGGTGACAATCATCGGGGAAAACTATGTCCAGGAAGCAGAGAGGGTATATTCGACTATAGGGAATAAGGTTAGTTGGCACTTTATCGGGCATCTTCAAAAAAATAAGGTTAAAAAAGCGGTTAGTATAGCCGATATGATAGAGACAGTTGACTCTATGGAGATGGCGAAAGAGATTGATAAGAGGTGCCGCCAGATTAGCAAGGTAATGCCGATATTAGTCGAGGTAAATAGCGGCCGGGAACAGCAGAAGGCGGGGGTATTACCGGAAGATACCGAGCAGCTGGTAAGGGAGATTTCGGATCTTAATAATGTCAAGGTAACTGGCCTTATGACAATGGGCCCTTTATCAGGAAACCCTGAGGATGCCAGACCTTATTTTGTGGAGACCAAAAAGATTTTTGACCAGATTGGTAAACTCAGTTTACCTAATGTAGAGATGAAATACCTTTCTATGGGAATGACAAATTCCTATAAAATTGCCTTAGAGGAAGGGGCAAACATAGTAAGAATAGGCACCAAGATATTCGGGGAGAGAGATTACGAGGGGAAATGAGCTAGTAATCTCAAATTGTGGAGCGAGAATAGTGAGGGGTTAATATTTACATCCTCTTGGGAAGCCTACTTTGGTATGTAATCAGGTAATATTATAAAGAAAAGGGAGTTTTAATGACCAATTGTGTTATCCATCCGATACCTCTTTGCCAGGGGACTAGAGATCTTTCGCAATGGACACATTGCCTCAACATTGGTACCAAGAGCATCTTGGTTGTGTATACTTGGTATATTGAAGGCCCAGAGCCTAAAATTCTAGTTGATTGCGGCGCAAGAGCCTCTACTTTTCGGGATAAAGGATACCCCTCTGAAGAGATCCAGTCTGTCGATGCCGGGCTTGATAAGCTGGGTCTAAAGCCAACAGATATAGATGTAGTCATTATTACTCATCTCCATGGTGATCATGCAGAACTGGGGCATTTGTACAAGAATGCAAAATTTATTGTTCAAAAGAAGGAGCTTGAGTATGCTCGCCATCCACACCCATGGGACGCCTTCTTTTATTCGGGAGGAGATTTAGATGGCCTAAATTTTGAGGTGATAGATGGTGATGAAAAAATTGCTCCGGGAGTTTCTGTTTATCTAACTCCGGGCCATACACCAGGCGGGCAGTCCGTGGCAGTTGACACAGCAAAAGGTAGGGCTGTCATTACTGGTTTTTGTTGTGTAGAGGAGACCTTTGTGCAAACTGAGCAAATGAAACGTCGGGGTTGGGAAGTAGGTGCTCCTGGATTGCATCAGGATGTTAGAGAGGCTTATGACAGCGTGCTAAAGGTAAAACGCATGGCTGATACTATCCTACCTTTGCATGACTCTGCCTTTCTTGCTGGAGAGCCTATTTGATTTAGTGATATTTATCCAAAGTCTTGAAAAAGAGTTAATTATGGGAATCAAATAAATTATACAAAGATATTTATTCAGGAGGTTGATAAATGAGGTACGCAATACCAGTAAGTGGTGGGGGGATAGCAATGCATTTTGGGCACTGCGAGCATTTTGCTTTAATCGATGTTGACGAAGAAAAAAAAGAGGTTTTAAAAAAAGATATGGTTTCTTCTCCGGAGCACCAGCCCGGGCTTCTGCCCGGATGGCTGGCAGAGCAGGGAGTCTCGGTGGTAATTGCCGGGGGGATGGGCTCCCGTGCCCAGAGCCTGTTTCAGCAAAACAATATTAAGGTTATCATTGGTACACTGGAAAGTGACCCGGAGAAGGCAGTGCTGAGCTACTTAAATGGTAAACTGGATACCGGGGATAATATATGTGACCATTGAGAGGATATTTAATGCTTGTGGTTTTGTGATTATAAAATGGAGGCTAATGTATGATAACTGAGGAGCAAGTGAGGGATAGCCTAGGCAGAGTGCTGGTTCCGGGTGTTAAGCGGAGCATAACCGGGTTGAACCTATTGCGTGAAGTGATTGTTTCCGACCAGAAAGTTAAGGTTGTTGTGGCTTCAGCAGCTCTAAGTGGTGAGAATCAGAATTGGATTAAAACAAAGGCAGAAGAAACCTTGAAGGAGCTGCCCGGGATAAATGATGTGGAGATAGAATTTGCTGAGGCTAAACCATTGGAGCTGAACAAGATTGGCAATGTCATCGCCGTGATGAGTGGGAAGGGAGGTGTCGGTAAGTCACTGGTAGCTAGCCTTACTGCTATCACACTCAGGCGCCAGGGCTATGAAGTGGGCATTCTTGATGCTGATATTACTGGTTCCAGTATTCCCAAGATGTTTGGTATTACCTCGAGGCCTGGTGGTAGCGAAAGCGGAATATTGCCGGTGCTGTCAAAATCAGGGATAGTGGTCATGTCTATTAACCTTCTTTTACCTAATGAGGATGATGCGGTTATCTGGCGCGGACCGCTTATCGGTAAGGTGATTACCCAATTCTGGGAGGAGGTGCTCTGGGGTAAGCTTGACTACCTGATTGTGGACCTACCTCCGGGTACGGCTGATGCTCCTCTTACAGTAATGCAAACGTTTCCCATATCGGGGGTAATAATCGTTTATACGCCTCAAGACCTGGTTGACATGATAGTGAGGAAAGCGGTAAATATGGCTCAGAAAATGGATAAACCTGTCTTAGGGGTAGTGGAAAACATGAGCTATCTATATGTACCAGAGATAGATAAAAAGATTGAGCTTTTCGGCAAAAGCCGGGGAGATGAAATGGCAAAAGCAGCTAATGCGCCGCTTCTAGGGAAATTCCCGATAGACCCGGAGCTGGCTAAGCTCTGTGATGCGGGGGACATCGAGCGTTATAACTCTGAAATTGTAGATAGCCTGGGTAAATCTCTATTACAGGCAATATCAGCAAAAACAAGCTAGGTTAGGAGGCGGGTACATGACCTCTTCATGGGAGCATTTTGAAGAACTTGTTAAAGCCGAGATGAGGAAAGTCTATTCTGAGACGGCTATTGAACATTCTATGAACCCGAGGAATGTAGGCGATCTGGAGAATGCTGATGGCTTTGCCAAGGTGACTGGTCCCTGTGGTGACACCATGGAGATTTGGGTCAAAGTAAAGAACGATACTATTACCAATGCTACTTTCTTGACCGATGGCTGTGGTACCAGTATTGCCTCCGGCAGCATGGTTACGGAACTGGCTAAGGGTAAGGGTGTTATTGAGGCTCAGAAAATTAGCCAGCAGGACGTCTTAAGCGGCTTAGACGGGCTACCAGAAGAAAGCGAACACTGTGCGCTACTGGCAGCGGATACACTGGGCGAAGCTATTAGAGACTATTTGAAAATAAAGAAAGAACCATGGAAGAAGGCTTACCGTAATCACTAAGGAGGTAATTATAAAATGCCGCCGGTAATTTCTGTCGTAGGTAAATCAAATTCGGGTAAGACAACCTTAATTGAAAAGCTTGTTCAGGAACTAACGTCAAGAGGCTACCGGGTAGCTACTATCAAGCATGTCCCTCAGGGAGATAGTTACGACGAGACGGGTAAGGATAGCTGGCGTCATCTTCAGGCAGGCAGTAAGGTTACAGCCGTCAGCTCCCCGGAGAAGATTGTGGTGGTGAAGCCAGTCGAGCAAGATTCAAAGCTGGATGAGGTAGCTTATTTACTTGGTGAGGACTATGATATTATTCTTGCCGAAGGTTTTAAGCAGGACAACGCTCCTAAAATAGAAGCCCATCTTAAAACTTCCGGTTCCCTTCTAAAGGATATTAAGAAGCTTATAGCCATAGTTACAGATGAGACATTAGATACCAAGGTGAGGCAGTTTTCGCCGGAGGATGCTACCGGTTTGGCTAACCTTTTGGAACAAGGCTTCATAAAGCCACAAAAGGAGCGAATTTCCCTTTATGTTAATAATACTCCCATAAATCTGACTGCTTTCCCAAGACAAATTATCACTAATGTGCTGCTGACTATGGTCTCCTCACTTAAAGGGATAGGAGAAATCAGGAGCTTAGATATCTTCCTGCGCAAAGATTCTAGAGGATAAATGATGGAACCTGTTACCAGGCAACAAGGGGGTGAACTGATGTCTGGGGATAAAATTTACGCTTTATTAGAGGACATTGTTGGTTCGGAGAATGTTTCGGGCGAGCTTCATACATTACAGGGTTATAGCTGTGACCCGACTACCAATCCGCCTTCGCTGCCTGACTATGTGGTCATAGCTACTACGGTAGAGCAGATACAGAAACTGGTTCGTCTGGCAAATAGAGAAAGAATACCTGTTGTGCCAGTTGTCGGTATGTCAAACAATGGTGGGTTGACTATCCCGGTAGAGGGCGGAATAACTATAGACCTGCACAAGATGAATAGAATAATAGAAATAAATGAGGATATAGGCTATGCCATTGTCGAACCGGGGGTAACGATAGGACAAATAGACGCAGAGCTAAAGAAGAGAGGTTACTGGGTTTCACTACCCGTAGGACCTCCGGGCTCTGCGGGCCTGGTGCCGGGATATATCCTACATGGCTACGGCCACCTTGGCGGGAAATTTGGTATTAATTCCGAGCAAATCACTGGCATGGAAGTTGTCTTACCTGATGGAGAACTTGTCAGATTAGGTGGCTGTGCTGTTTCACCCTACTGGTTCCACCGGACGCCGATTCCTGATCTTATGGGATTGATTCTTGGTTGGCAGGGAAACACTGGAATAGTAACCAAGCTGGGCATAAACATATACCCCAGGCCAAAGTTTAAAGCCATGATAGGTTGGGGTATGTTTACTACTCATGAGGAACCTCTGCCGGAAAGTTGCGCTCGCTTCTTAATTAACCTGGGTCGAGCAGACGTGACCTATGACATTTCCGGTCACACCTGGGGTGCAGTACAAATTGGTAGAGGTTTGAAGTATCCACTATCACCTAAACCCCAAGAAGAGCCGGAGCTCTATTTTTCGGCTACTACGTATGCCTTCACCGAGGAAGAGCTTGAGGTTAAGAAGAAGGTTATTGAGAATCTGGTTAAGGAAGGTATCAACAGCGGACTGCCCATAGCTACTACCGATGTTACCGAGAGGGCGAAGGTGGAAATGCCTACCAAATATGCCTTGAAATACTCTGACCATAGAGGGGGTGGTGGCTTAGATTACATCGGTAGTATAACTCCAGTGATTAATTGGCCACAGGGAATCAGGAGGCTTAACGAGGTCTTTGATAAATATAGCTTTACCTCTTACATCCGACTCTCCATATATCGGGGAACGCTTCAAGGTATGATGCGGGCTATAATGCCCTATAACCGGGGCGATGAAAACGATGTAGAAGCCGTCAGAAAGATGGCTAGAGAAACTGTCCAGGTTATATTAGATTGTGGGGGCTTAATATATAAGGCTCCCTCATTTGCCTGTGAAGAAATGTGGAAGCGGGGCGACCCGAACTTCTTGAAGCTGCTGAAAGAGGTTAAGCAAACGCTCGACCCTAACCGAATAATGAATCCGGGAAGACTGGGTTTATAGGGGATTAAAAAGTGCCACTGGAGGATTACAGAGAATTTATACACTTTTGCCGTTTGTGTGGGAACTGCAGGCAGGCGGGCACAAGCTACTTGCCCATTTGCCCCGCGGGAGAAAGGTTTGGCTTTGATGAGTATTACTCCAGAGGTAAAGCAATAATCGCCCAGAACTTATTGGATGGTAAGTTAGATTGGTCTCAATCATTAGCTGATGTTATATATAAATGTACTATGTGTGGTGCCTGCACCGAGCAGTGCCCTGTCTCATATAAGGATTACATACTGAAAGTGTTCGAAGCCCTTAGAGAAGAATCTGTAGATAGAAGTTTAATACCACTGAGCGTTAAGAAGTTTTTTGAGAATATTTATCTGTATAGTAATCCGTGGCGGAAACTGAGAGAAGAGAGAGGCGAATGGACCCAGGGCACGGGAATAAGGCAGTATCAACCAGGCGATGAATACCTTTACTACGTTGGTTGTATCGGCTCATATGATGAAAGAGGTAACCGTATTGCCCATGCCCTGGGAGAAATACTATTGAACAGTGGCATCTCTTTTGGCATCCTGGGTAGTGAAGAAAACTGCGATGGTAATGAGGTAAAACTGCTTGGTGAAGAGGGCCTATTTGAGCTGTTAGCTACGGAGAATATTAAGAAGTTCAGGGAGCTGGGTGTTAAGAAGGTTGTTACCCTTTCTCCTCACGGCTATAACGTTATGAAAAATGAATACCCCCGCTACGGTGGAAGCTTTGAGGTAGAGCACTATACCCAGTTGCTCAGGGAGCTTATCAGGAGCGGGAAAATAGCTATCTCCAAAGGGCTTAACGCCCGGGTTGCCTACCATGACCCTTGCTTTCTTGGTAGGTATAACGGAGAGTATGATGCCCCGAGGGAGATTCTACAAAGTATCCCTGGAATTGAACTGGTAGAGATGGAGAGAAATAGAGAAAATTCCTTTTGTTGTGGTGGTGGGTCCGGGAATTTTTATACCGATTTTCTTCACGGTGGGGAAAATAGCCCTGGTAGAATTAGAGTCAGGGAAGCCTGCGATACCGGGGCGCAGATTTTGGCGGTAGCCTGTCCTTCTTGTATGACTATGCTTGAGGATGCGTTAAAGGAAGAAGACTTGGGCGAAAAGTTAATAGTAAAAGATATTGCTGAAATTGTGAACGAAGCCCTTTCTTAGGGCAATACATACTGACGCTAACCAGAGCCGGGTTGTATCTGAAAGGATACTGTCAGCAGTGTAAGGAGAAGTAAGGAATACCATGGGAATTGAACCGGCTGACAGGGGAGCATTGCCTTTTGATGGCTTGGCTTCGGCCTACGATGCCTGGTTCGAAGAGGAGGGAAAACTCGCCTTCGCTATTGAAGTGAGAGCCTTTCAGGAAGTATTGCCTTCCCTGCCCAAGCCCTGGCTTGAGATAGGAGCGGGTAGTGGTCGCTTTGCCCAGACCTTGGGCATAGAGAGAGGGTTAGACCCCTCAATCAAGATGCTGGAAATAGCCAAAAGGCGAGGGATAATGGCCTATCTGGGCAAAGGAGAACAACTGCCTTTTATGGATGTGTCCTTCGGGGCGATATTTTTGATTACTACTCTCTGCTTTTGTGATTCACCACTGGATGTTTTAAGGGAAGCTCACCGTACTATGGTGCCCTGTGGGAGGATAGCACTGGGCATGGTTTTAAAGGAGAGCCCCTGGGGTAAATTTTATCAACAGAAGAGAAAAAAGGGACGCAGCCTTTATAAATATGCCTTCTTCGAATACAACGAACTGGTAGAATTGCTGGAACAAGCGGGTTTTTCTGTAGAAAAGGTTATCTCAGCACTTTTCCAGAAGCCAGGTACAATAAACCGTCGGGAGCCAGATAGAGTAGAGCATATGGAATCGCCACGAAGCGGCTATTCTGCTGATGCAGGATTCACAGTAATCGTGGCGTGTAAACATGTAAGCCAGGGAGAAAACACAGCTATTTGAGGTGAAAAATTGATAGCGCTGGCTGGCTCCACAGGAAACCAGTATGACGAATGAACAGATTGAAACCAAGCAGGAAACCAGACAAATCCTAAAGAGGTTCGGCAGAAAACGGGGGAACCTTATCCCTATTTTGCAGAAAGTCCAGAGCAAGCTGGGCTACCTCCCCCGGGAAGCCATGCTGGAAATTGCCGGGTTTCTTGGCATACCGGACATAGACGTGTATAGCGTGGTTACCTTTTACAATCAGTTCCGCCTCAACCCTCCGGGGAGGCACTCAATAAGGGTATGTCTGGGAACTGCCTGTCATATGAAGGGTGGCTATATCACTCTTGATTCTTGGAAGAGGCGGTTAGGTATCGGTTCCGGTGAAACTACAGATGACCGTGAATTTGACCTGGATACCGTGGCCTGTGTCGGCTGCTGCACCATGGCACCGGTGACGGTAGTCGATGATAGGCCGGAAGGCAAGGTAGAGCCTACTAAGGTAGATGGTATACTGCTCGCCTTTGAGCGCGAACGGGAACAGCAACAGGAAAAGAAGGAGAGCCATTGAAAGTAGATGAGCTGCCAGCTATAGTCTCTGCTTTTCAGGAGATAAAGGGCCATGCCGAAGCCCTGTGGCAGGAATTATGGGATACTGGTAAACCAGTAATCATGGTGGGTACGGCTACCTGCGGTCGAGCGGCTGGAGCCATGGAGGTATTGCAGACGTTCAGGGATGAGGTTAAGAAACAGAAATTAGACTGTCCGGTAATTGAGGTTGGCTGCATGGGTCACTGCTATACTGAGCCGATAGTGATTATCAGAAAACCGGGGTACCCCTCCATATGCTACGGGCATGTCAACCCGGTAATCGCTGAGAAGCTAATAAAGGATTTTATCCTCGGCGATGACCCCTGCCTTGAATTTGTGTTGGGTGCCCTGGAGGAGAATGCTCTCGTTCCCAGTCTGGCTGATTTTCCCCGGGCCAATTATGAAAAAAAGATTATCCTGAAAAACTGTGGGCAAATTGACCCCACCGAGATAAACCACTACATTGCCCACGGTGGTTATTCTGCACTGGTTAAAGCGCTACAGATGCCGCAGGAGAAGACCATAGATGAGATTAAAAGGTCAGGGTTGAGGGGTAGGGGTGGTGCTGGTTTCTCCACCGGGCAGAAGTGGGAGATTTGCCGTAATGCCTCAGGCAAACCTAAGTATGTGATTTGCAATGGGGATGAGGGTGACCCCGGCGCCTTTATGGATCGGGCAATCCTTGAAAGTGACCCTCACTCGGTGATAGAGGGGATGTTACTAGCTGGCTATGCTATTGGTGCCAGATATGGCTATATTTATATTCGTGCTGAATATCCCTTGGCAGTGAACCGTGTCCAGATTGCTCTTCAGCAAGCCAGAAGGTTGAACCTTCTGGGCAGGCATATCCTTGGTAGTGATTTCAGTTTTGACATCAAGTTGTTTCAGGGGTCGGGAGCATTTGTCTGTGGTGAGGAATCTGCTCTTATTGCTTCGTTGGAGGGGAAGCCTGGTATCCCCCACTACCGACCACCATACCCGGCAGTTAAAGGGTTATACGGAAAACCAACCCTAATCAATAATGTCAAGACCCTTGCCTATATCCGTCACATAATTAACAATGGGGCGAAATGGTTTGCCAGCATCGGTACTGCTGGCAGCGAAGGCACCGCTGTTTTTGCCTTAGCGGGCAAAATAGTGAATACCGGGTTGGTTGAAGTACCTATGGGCACTACGCTGCGACAGGTTATCTTTGATGTTGGTAGCGGCATTCCTGGGGGAAAGCGCTTCAAGGCAGTTCAGATTGGAGGCCCCTCGGGTGGCTGCTTACCTGAGTCTGCGTTAGACTTACCTATTGATTTTGATTCCCTTAGTGATGCTGGGGCGATGATGGGCTCGGGGGGGATGGTAGTGCTGGATGAGGATGACTGCATGGTGGAGATAGCTCGCTATTTTCTGGAATTCACCCAGAGAGAGTCATGTGGCCAGTGCACCCCCTGTCGCTTAGGGACAAAGCAGATGTTAGAAATGCTGAATGATATTGTTATGGGGCGGGGTAAAGTTGAATATATTGATATACTTGGTGAACTAGCCGAAGATGTAAAAGCCAGTTCTCTCTGTAGTTTAGGCAAGACAGCACCCAATCCGATATTGACTACTCTGCGTTATTTTGGGGATGAATATGAAGCTCATATCAAAGAAGGACGCTGCCCGGCACTCATGTGTCAGGAACTCATCGCCTTTTACATTCTGCCCAATAAGTGTGAGCGTTCCTGTGATGCCTGTGTCGGAACTTGTACTGTAGAGGCGATAACCGCCAATAAGAAAAGAATCAAGGTTATTGATCAGGAGAAGTGTGTTAAGTGTGGCACCTGTCTTGATGCCTGCCCTCCGCAGTATAGTGCTGTGGTGAAGCTATCACCGCCAAGTGAGGTGCCACTGGGTAAGGAATGAAGACAGTATCTTTAACTATTGACGGTAAGAAAGTAACTGCTGGTGAGGGTGAGAACCTCCTCTGGGTAGCGCTGGGCAACGATATCTACATTCCTAATCTGTGTGCCCTCCGGGATAAATCGGAGCCGGCAGCTGCCTGCCGCTTATGCTTCGTTGAAATTGAGGGTAAAGAGCAACCAGTTACCGCTTGCACCGAGACGGTAACCGAGGGTATGGTAGTTAATACCAGAGGAGAAAAGGCGCTAAGATTGGCACGTAGCGCCTTTGAGCTGATTATGGCGTCGCATCCGGTAGATTGTGCCCGTTGTACTGCCAATGGCTCCTGTGAACTTCAAAAAATCGCTCGTCATCTTAAAGTTAGGCTTAAGACAAAGCGTTTCAAGAAATTACTCCGAGAACTCTCCGTAGATGATAGTAATCCCTTATTCATCTATGACCCGAATAAATGCGTTCTCTGTGGGCGGTGTGTCTGGGTATGTCGGGAACGTCTGGGGGTAGGTATGCTTGGCTTTGCCCACCGCGGCTTTCAACGGTTGGTTGCTACCTTTGGTGATGAGCCCTTTGGCAATTTCAGATGCCATGAATGTGGGGAATGTGTTACTGTCTGTCCATCAGGCGCTTTGGTATTCAAAGAAGGTAAAGAGGCCAAAATCAAATTAACGAAAATAAGGAGGCGTAATGGTAAGTGAGATTACTGATCAGAATTTCGAAGACGAGGTGTTAAAATCTGACGTACCGGTAGTAGTTGATTTTTGGGCGCCCTGGTGTGGCCCGTGTCGTATGATTGCACCGGTGACGGAGAAGTTGTCGCAAGAGTATGTCGGCAAGATAAAGTTCTGTAAACTTAATGTAGACGAGAATAACCAGATGGCTATGAAATATCAGGTGATGAGCATACCGCTGCTGCTGTTTTTCAATGGAGGCCAGCAGGTTGATAGCGTCTTGGGGGCAGTTCCTGAAAGTATGCTTCGGCCTAAGGTTGAGGCACCGCTCTAGCTTTCGAGGTGGGTAACATGGCTAACTTTACTGAGATAGACGAAGCGCGAAGACTGCTGGAGCTAGGTGAGATGGTGACCCTGAAAGAGATAAGGAGCGCATACAGGAAGATGGCCTCTCGCTACCACCCTGATAAACACCCCGGTAGTACCAGTGCCGAAAATGAGGCAGTGATGAAGAGGTTGAATTGGGCTTCTCATCTTCTCATGGAGTATTGCCGTGACTACAAGTTTACGTTTCGAGAGGAGGATGTGGCCAGAGTGTATCCCCATGATGAGTATCTCAGGAAGTATTTTTATGGATGGTTTGACGGTATCTAGTGGAGAGGAAGGGGAAGCCTGTCTTTGGGTGAAAGGGATACTAAAATCAGGAGGCGTAGAGTGAAGGTTTGTATTATTGGGGCTGGAGACGGCGGTGCCATAGCTGCCAACGAAGTCCGCCGTCTAGATAGTGAGGCACAGATTGACGTTTTTAGCCAGCGCGCTGGGTTGGGATGTCCACCCTGCCCTATGCCTATGGTCATCGGTGGAGCCATTGCCACCTGGGAGGGGTTGATTCATGGCTTTCGCCAGAGTTCATTTTGGGAGAAGAGGAATATAAATGTTCATCTAAATACCAAGGTTACTGGTATTGTTAGGCAGGAAAAGTATATTATTGCCGGAGGTGCAAGATATAACTACGACAAATTGATTTTAGCTCTGGGGGCTACTCCAACCATTCCGCCCTTCCCGGGATTGGACGGCAAAAATGAATACTCCTTGAGTACTGATATGGCTGATGGAGTTGCTTTGTGGAATGTTGTCGACAAGTATAATGAGGCAGCTATTATAGGAGGAGGATTTATCGGTTTAGAGATAGCTCAGGCTCTAAAAGCCAGGGGCTACAGCAAAGTCTACCTGTTGGTCAGGCGGGGCGTTTTAAGGACGTACTTGGATGAGGATGTTACCGAGAAGTTGGTAGATGTTATTAAGCAGAATGGAGTGGAGTTACTTCTGCCAGCTAAGATAGAGGGCGTGGAGAGTAATAGTACGAGGAAGCGAGTGAGGCTTTCTGACCGGGAGTTTGAAGTGGACTTCATCTTCTTCGCTACCGGTGCTGAACCCAACGTTGGATTAGCCAGAGAAGTGGAGCTACAGATTGGTGAGACGGGAGCTATAGCGGTAGACCAATACCTTCAAACCAGTGACCCTGATATATATGCGGTAGGTGATTGTATGGAGAACTGGGACGTTGTCACTGGTGCCAGGAGGCGGCATCAATTAGCAATTAACTCTATTCGAACTGGCTATCTGGCTGGTAGAAACGCAGCCTTAGGGAATAGTATTACTTACGAAGGTACAGTCATGCCTTTCGTCACTGAAATATTTGGTCATCAAATAGGGGCAGTAGGTTTTACTGAAAGGGAAGCGAGGGGAAAGGGGCTGGATGTAGTCTCGGTTACAGTCGATACCCGCTGGCTTCGGCAAAGATACAATGGCTGCCCTACTCGCTATAAGCTTATCGCCGATAGCAAAACCAAGACACTCATTGGGGCGCAGGTATTCTCTGGAGAAATAGTATCGGGTACGGTTGATAAACTAGCGGTGGCTATTGCTGGTAAGATGCCGCTTATTAAACTGGTGCAGATTGATAGCTGTTACTCGCCTCATGTGCAGGAGGACCAGTTAGCGGCACCGCTGCACCGGCTGATAGATAAATTAGGCTAAAACCAGGCCCTTAAAGGGGCAAAAGGATGGAAGAAGTATGGCAATTTTACCCATTTCTCATTTCCCTGAGGACTCTGTACTAAGGCGTAAGGCTAAAAGAGTATCCAGCATTGATAAGTCGATACAGCGACTCATTGACGATATGATAGCAACAATGCAACAAGCACATGGTGTAGGCTTAGCTGCGCCTCAGGTAGGAGTGTCGCTTCGAGTTATTGTTCTCCAGATGCCAGAAGAAGAGCCGATAGCTATCATAAATCCAGAGATAGTCAAGCGTGTCGGTGAGCAGGAGGTAACCGAGGGTTGCCTGAGTGTTCCCGGCTATTTTGGCGAGATAAAGCGGTCGGCTTCAGTTACCGTTAAGGGGCAAGGCCGTCAGGGCAAAGCAATTAGGATAAAAGCCACTGATCTAATGGCGGAAGCACTGGAACATGAAATTGACCATCTTAATGGTAAACTGTATATTGATCATTTGGACAGTCAGGATAAGCTTCACAAGATTGAGGCGCCTGGTATTGCAGGGCAGGAAATATAAAGTTCCTTATGCGCTTAGTGGATGGGAAGGGAGAGATTTATATACGTTGAGTAATAATAAGGTATTTTTTATAGATAAGATACTGGCGATACCGCTGGCTGTTTATTTCTGGTGGCATGGATGTAGGCAAAGATTAGGGGGGCGCAGGAAGAAAAATTCGCTTGATTCCGCTAGGGGCAATAGCGTAAGGAAATAGTAGGCATTGACAAAAGGGTAAGGCGCAAGTAAATTGGAGGAGGATGGTTGTTATGTGGGAATGGTTTACTACTAATAGCGTATGGATCTTTATCGCTTCGGCTTTTGTGCTAATTCTTCTTCTCTTTATCGGGGGGCGGGTCGAGAACAAACTCGCCAAAGTAGCTCCGGAGAAATGGAAGATGAAGGTTCGCAGAGGTGCAACCATTGCTTGCTGGGCTATTGAAGGTATCGCGTTAGGGGTAATAGGGCTGGCGCTGGTGGCAGTGATATTATCTCGTGAGGGTGTTCTCGCCATGGTAACTATAGAAACGGTAGAAGCCTGGTTCCTCGAGCATGGTAGTATTATCCTCGCCATATTGGTGGTGGGAGTTGGACTGTGGTTTGCTTTAAAAAAGTTTCTCCCGTCCTTGGTGCGTAGTAGTGTGGTCAGAACTAAGGGGGAAAGCAAAGAAGGCATTAGAAAAAGAACGGGAACACTTATTTCTGTTTTCATGGGGTTAGGTAGAGCCGTCATTATCATAATTGCCATATTTATGATTCTGTCCGAGTTAGGTATAAATATTACCCCCATACTGGCTGGCCTTGGGGTCGCTGGTATAGCTGTGGGTTTCGGTGCTCAGTATCTGATAAGGGATCTTATTGCTGGTGTCTTCATAATTATGGAAAACCAGTATCGTGTTGGGGATGTGGCTAAAGTAGCTGACATCGCTGGGTTAGTGGAGGAAGTAAACCTTAGAAAAACGGTGCTTCGTGACCTGGACGGTATAGTTCACCATATACCTAATGGTGAAATTAGGGTGGCCAGCAATTATACCAGGCACTTTGCCAGGGTGAACCTTGATATCTCAGTAGCGTACGGTACTGACCTTGATCATGCTATAAGTGTTATCAATCGCGTGGGTCAGGAAATGGCTGCAGAAGAAGAATGGAGCAAGGTAATCAGGACCGTGCCTCAGGTATTGAGGGTGAATAAGTTAGGTGATTCCGGGATAGATATTAAGGTTCTGGGTGATGTCAAGCCGCTGGAGCAATGGCGGATAATGGGCGAGTTGCGACTACGCCTGAAAAAAGCCTTTGATGCAGAGGGGATAGAAATACCCTGGCCTCACACCAAGGTGTATTTCGGTAATGAACCGGATGTTCAGAAGAAGTAAGCTTCGTAGCGGTGTGCGGGAAAAAACCGAGGCATAATTTAGGGGAAGTTACCACCTACTTCTCTGACGCTAATTTACCCCCATGTGCCCAATTGTGCTTGGGGTTATCTTTCATGATTATATGCAGTGCCTCTGCCGGGGTACC
This sequence comes from uncultured Dehalococcoidales bacterium, assembly GCA_964572285.1. Taxonomy (GTDB): domain Bacteria; phylum Chloroflexota; class Dehalococcoidia; order Dehalococcoidales; family JAUVZE01; genus CAZNEL01. The sequence continues at coordinate 17,902 of CAZNEL010000004.1, forward strand.
GATTCCTTCAAAGGCAGAGGTTATCCCTGCAGCTAATTTCTTCTTCTGTTCAACAGTGCGTCCTTCCCACATCTCAATGATAACTACTGGCATGAAAGCCTCCTTATTTTATCGGTATATATAATCTGATAGGAGTAGGTTTAATTCATTCTCATAATACTATGCACCAGTATCGTTGTTATAAAGCTGTTATTATTGCTAGCGCACCAATGATAATAAGGTAGATGCCAATAATGTAGGCTATCACTCTTGGCCAGACGAGTACAATGATTCCAGCCACGAGAGTAATGATGCCAGCAATAAGTCCGCCAAATGGTAGTAATCCACCCATAATACTTTGTCTCCTTTCTGTTTTTGATGCTTATATTAGCACCTTTGCGGTCAATATAGCAAGAGGGAACTCCTAGGGTATACATAATCCAGCCTTTGTTCCTTAATGTTAATGGGAATAGCTCTGTATTCCAGTCGGGCATTACGGGTAATCTTAAGTGGTACTAACGAGAGCGACGCCGGAAAAGAGCCTGTTAGCTATCAGCCCGGCTATTATCGGGAAAAAGAAGGTGCATGCCAGACGAATTAACGTAAATTTCCAACCCAGTAGCCCGATTTCTAGCGGCAGCCGACTGAATGCCAGTAACGACCAGCTGGTCATGAAGGCTACCATAGTGCCCACACTCGCCCCGCTACGTAATAGCCCAGCGGCGATGGGTAAGCTAATGTAGGGGCCACCTGGCGTAAAGCCGCCGACTGCCGTACCAATTAATAACCCTCTGAAGCCAGACTCTGTGCTTATCCATCTGGATATCATTTCATGTGGAATAAGAACCTGAACCATGCCGGCTATAATAAAGGCGAAAATCAGCAAAGGAATGATTTGTAGCAGCAAGTTTCCGGCTGATTTTAACCCCAGGATATGTTCTCCACCCCCTTTTTGATAGCCGATTACCAGAAGAACAATGGCAATTACACCCATTATTATGGTAGGGATAAGCATTTGCGAAAACCTCCCCTTTTTACTCATATTATTACTCCATTTACTCTCTTGTACTCTTGGGATTTAGGGTAGTATGCTTTAAGTATGAGTATTATCGGCATAGCTGTAAATAGAGAACCATTCAGGCTCAGTAGATATTACCGTTTGAATTTAGATCTCAAGGCTTCTATTTCTTGCTGTTTCTCAAACTCCTCCTGGCTGAGTGGTTCGAGAGACTTTAGCTCGTTATTCTCCATCTTAATATTGAAGGGCTGTCTACATTTCCAGCATAAGTATGGACCCTGATAGCTTGCATCAGACAGAGATAGACTACCCTCGGTGCCACATTTAGTGCATTTGATTTTTATTAGCATTGACCTTCCTCCTTCCCGTATGTTTACTCAGAGCCTTTCTGCTTTCTGTGGTGGCATTCTATTCTTGCTTGACTTGTCTGTCAATGTGGTTAGTAAGAGGCGAGCTAGCTGGTAGATTACTTTTCCTCACCAGAAGGCATATGTTGCGGGAAAAGAACTTTACCGGGGAGTGGTAGGAACTTTCCGGAAAAGATTTTAATACCTCAAAACCAGCTTGCTTGGCTAGTTTCTCAAGTTTACCATAAGAGAACAGGTAGTAGTAGCGATAGAGAGTCTTTTCTTTGGTTCGCCACGGTACGGCTATCTCACTACTCTTAAACCAGAATCTAGGCTGCCAGCGGTTCCATACCGTAATAAAGGCTTCGCCGCCGGGCTTCAATACTCGCCACAGCTCGTAGAAGGCTTTTTGCCTTTCTTCCGGGTACTTAATGTGGTGATAGGTAGCCACTGAGATGGCCCAGTCAAAGGTCTGGTTTGAGTAGGGGAGATGGCAAACATCGGCTAATAACGGGTGTACCAAAAAGCGGAATTTTTGAGCGTATCTTTGGGCAAGTTTTAGCATCTCGCTTGAAAAATCTATACCATGTAGCTCGAATGACTGGCTGAAAGGTAGAAAGTCGGGCCCGTGGGCACAGCCAATATTCAGTAATCTGCCTTCTTGCCAGCCTTGGGCCAGTGTCTCCAGCTCCTGGCGAAATCTAGACCAGTGCCGGAAGCTATACCAGCTTGGGGCTATCTGGTCGTAGATGTCTCTAGTCATCCTGTTCCCCTTTTATTTGTTTTCGTAACTGAGTAGTGCTTTAGGGCGACGTATCGCCAGGGTAGTTGATAGGGCTACTATGTTAAGGGCAAGGGAAATCATAAAAGCCCAGTGGTAGGTACCCATAGCATCATAAATATACCCGGCTAAAAGCGGGCCAGTAGCGGCACCGATGTTCAGAAAGAGGATTACGGTACCAAAGATGGCACCGTAGGCAGCCAACCCAAAGTTGGTGCTTACGAGCACTGACACCGTCGGTAGCCAACTACCTGCTGCCAACCCTATCATGATAGTATATAGCCATATTGTTGTTAGAGGTGATGCCGGGGTAGTGTTAACCAGTATTATAATGCTTATCACTTGAAAGCCAAGCCCAATAGCCCAGGCATATTTTGCTGGTATCCGGTCACAAAGGTAGCCAAAGCTGAATTTACCGATAGCACTCATCAGGCCAACAATGCCGAGGGCGCCAGATGCCATGGCTACAGGGAAACCAATATCCTCAAGATAGGGAACCTGATGTAGTACGACACCAACCTGGCTGAAAATGCCTGTCAAAAAAGAGATGGCAATTAACCAGAAAGCAGGCGTAGTTAGTGCTCCATGTAGAGTTATCCCCTTGGTGGTTGAGGATAAACTTTCAATGTCTGTCATTGTCTCTGGGGTTTGCCTGCCATCAGGGTAAAGCCCCATGTCTGCTGGCTTTGTCTTTATCACTAATAAGGCTAATGGAATGACAAGCACCCACGTAAGCGTAGCCAGGACTAAATAGGAGGCTCTCCAGCCAAAATTAGGCATGAGATAACCACCAACAAGTGGTGCCATGGCAAAACCACCAACGCCAATACCGGTTGACATGATACCAATGGCTGTGCCTCTCCGTTTTTTGAACCAATTTGAAACTATGGCGCTTGATGGAATGATACCTACTGCTGCCATGGCAGCACCAATAATGGCATAGCTGGCATAGAGATGCCACAGGTTGCTGACCAGACTTGATGAGGCAAACCCGAGACCAGCAATGAAAGCACCCGTAGAGATAACCGTCTTCGCTCCGTACTGGTCAATTATCCGGCCAATAAAGGGTGAAGCCGCGCCCATAACCAGGTAATAGATGGTGAAGGCGATCATTATTTCACCTCTGCCCCAGCCAAAGTCTGTCTGAAGAGGTTTGACAAATAGACTAAAGGCAAAAAAGCCACACCCTGAATAGATGAAAGTACAGAAAAAGGTGGCCACCACTATCCAGTAGCCATAAAAAACCTTGGGCTTCTGGGAAAGATGGGGTTTCTCTATATTAGTATTACTCATATGCCGTGCTTTTGCCTTATGTTGAGTCTACCAGCCAATTCCGTTAAAGCTACCCCAGTTGTATTATACCCTAATCGTGCGTATAACCATAGAGAGACAGGTTAACTCTTGTGAATGTGGTATTTGTGGCTGTAAGCTAAAATCTGCTAAACTCGTCATGAGGGAGCATGCTATGAGGAAATATGCCAGAACAATATCCGGGGTTACGCCGGTGGCGGTTATGATCCGGCCGATGAAATGCCCCGGGCAGTGTGTATACTGCCCCACCTATCCAGATACTCCCCAGAGCTATACCAGTGAATCACCAGCAGTACTGCGTGCTAAAAGATGCGATTACGACGCTAAGCAGCAAATCGAGCTGAGGCTAAAAACTCTATCCGGCATGGGGCACCCGATAGATAAAGTTGAACTGATAGTAATGGGTGGTACCTTTCTGGCTTACCCTGAGGAATATCAATACCAATTTATCAAGGATTGCTATGATGCCCTCAATGGAGAGCAATCTGCTACTTTGGGAGAAGCTAAACGACTTAACGAAACAGCGCACCGCCGTTGCACTGGCCTGTGTATCGAGACCAGGCCCGATTGGTGTGGGCAAGATGAAATAAACCGGATGCTTGAGTTTGGCGCTACCAGGGTAGAGCTTGGGGTGCAGACACTGGATGATGAAATCTACCGACTTGTAAGAAGGGGACACCAGGTAAAAGATGTGGTTAACGCTACTACTTTGCTCAAAGAGCACGGCTTCAAGGTGTATTATCATTGGATGCCTGGGCTGCCTGGCTCAACTCCGGAGAGAGATTTAGAGTTGTCCCGCAGGCTATTTAGTGACTATAGCTTTAGACCAGATGGTATGAAGCTATATCCGACCATGGTGGTAGAGGGTACGGAGCTGGAGAAATGGTTCCGGGACAAGCGCTACCATCCTTATGATGATGATACTATGATTCAGCTTATTATTGACATAAAGTCTATTGTGCCCAAATACGTGAGAATTCCAAGGATGCTGCGTGATATACCGGCCAAATTTATTGTGGGTGGTCTGAAAAATTCATTGCGAGATATAGTGAAACAGCGAATGGGCGAGATGGGCATTGAGTGTAAGTGTATCCGGTGTCGGGAGTATGGCCATCGAGCAAGGGGTGGTTGGGAGATAGGTGAACCCCGGATGGTAAGAATGGATTACGAAGCGTCGGGGGGCAGAGAGATACTGCTCTCCTTTGAGGATGAGAAGGAAACCCTGTTTGGCTTGTTGCGGCTGAGGGTTCAGGCCAATCCTATAAAAGTGCTGGCATTAGAGGCTAACGAAAATTTAGCCATCATACGAGAGCTACATATATATGGGCCTGAGGTACCACTGACGGAGCATAGAGAAGGAGCTGCTCAGCATAAGGGTCTGGGCAAGGAACTCTTAAGGGAAGCCGAGCGAATTGCCAGCCAGGAGTTTCAGGCGCAACACATGGTAATATTAAGTGGTGTTGGTGCTAAGGAATATTATCGCTCTGAGTTTGGCTATAGCTCGCAGGCAGACTATATGGTTAAGAATCTATAAGCTCTCACAACTTCAGGGATTAATCTTGGGCGTCTCGCTCAATCTGGTCCAGTCTGGCATCATCAATACCAAAGTGATGGGCTATTTCATGCTTTACCACCCTTTGTATCTCATGTGTAATCTCGGCATTGTATCTACATTTAGCCTCAATCGGCTTCCGGAAGATAGTTATTTTGTCCGGTGGTACCAGCCCGTAGTGTGCGCCGCGCCTCGTCTGGGGCACTCCTTCGTAAAGACCAAGTAGGGTCTGACCACGCTTTAGCCCTGTTCTGGTTAGCTGACCTTGATTCGGGTAGTCCTCTACCACCACATCAACATTTTCAAGCCTGCTGATGAATTCATCAGGTAGAGCCTCAATTGCCCTGGCCACCAGCCACTCAAATCTTTCTCTATCCATACTCTTTAATCCAATGATGAAAGTTTAATCTTCTCATTGTTCTGATTCTTAAGCTTTCCCTTAAACCAGATGACCCAGAGCATTAGTAGATAAGCAATAATACCGGCTAGAAGGAAGAGGACAGCTATTGCTGCGCTAAGGAATGGGATAGCCTCGGGTGAGGAAATAAAGTTGATGAAGTGTATGATGCCGCCAATGAGACCAACTGAAGTCATTACCGTAACCCATATTCTAATCGGCAGTCTTTTTAGGGTTTTCAGTCTGGGCTTAATGGTGAAATAGATGAGAAAGGCGTGGACACTAATAGTAGCCAATATGAGCAGAATTATCATGATTTGACTAGCTGTTGTCTCAATGTAAGGGATCTCCCAGGTTAGGCGGATAGTCGCCGCGCTAAGAGCCAGCGTAACGGCTACAATGAACCATATCTTAATAGGTAAGTAATTCATGTCAGATTCCAGTTAGTAATTATCCAATTGTGAAAGGTCAAACCGCATACCGTCCCGAGCGGCAGTCACCTTAACTCCAGTCTCCTGAGATAGCCTTTGAGCTATCTCCCATGGCCTTGCTCGCCACATACCCATTCCAAAATGAGTTAAAATGGCTGTCTTGGGCTTTACCTCTGTAATGATACGTTTGACATCGGAGACTGTTAGATGGTCAGCTGGCGGATTGTCTTGCAGAAAAACTACATTGATAATCAGAAGTTCACTGGTATAGATGCGAGGCAAATCATCAAAGTAACGGGTATCGGCTATGTAAGAAAAGGTATGTCCACTAGTCTCAAAGAGCAGGCCATAGGTCTCTACGGGGTGTATGTGGCGGGTGGGGGTGGAAAATAAGACATTACCGATAGTGTGGGACTTGCCCGCCTGCAAGATTACAATACCTTCAAGATAATCTTTGAGGTAGGAAAAAAGAACCGGTTCAGTTTCAAGAGCATCAGCCGGGGCAAAGAACCGGCCGTGGGGTTTAAATCCGCCCTGGGTCATTGCTTCAACCATGATATTGACATCGCCTGAGTGATCGAGGTGGCGGTGTGATAGGATAATAGCGCTAAGTTTCTCGGCTCTAAGTTTTCTCTTGGTTGTCTGAACGATACAACCCGGGCCGGGGTCAACGAGTATTTCAGTACCATCCAAACTCAGCCACAAGCCGCCCGAGGCAAGGATTTGAGTGGCAACCATTATTCTGGCACCGCCGGTGCCGAGAAAGGTTATGGAATCGTCCGGTGGGTTCTTATCTTTCATATACTGACATTTACTATAGATGATAACCATAATTTTGGCAATGGCTGCGTCCGAGACAGTAAACCTTTTGACGGCTGGAGGATAGCCGACTAAAATAACACTAAGTAATAAACAAGGAGAGTGATATGGATCAAATGTGGGCGCCGTGGCGGATAGAATATATCCAGATGGAGAAACCGGAGGGCTGTATTTTATGCGATAAGCCTAAACAGAAGGACGATGTGGCCAACTATATTCTGTATCGTGGAGACAAGAACTTCATCATTATGAATAGCTACCCCTACAATCCGGGCCACCTGATGGTAGCCCCCTACCGCCATGTGGCTAATTTAGAAGAGTTGACCGATGAAGAGCGTCATGAACACTATGATATTGTTAGCCGAAGTGTCAAAATCCTGAGAGAGGTATTTAATCCGGCTGGCTTTAATATTGGTATGAATATAAGCAGGGTAGCCGGTGCTGGCATAGATGACCATATCCATACCCATATTGTGCCGCGGTGGCAAGGAGATACTAACTTCATGCCCGTAATTGCTGATGTAAGGGTAATACCTGAAGCTCTTGCTGAGACCTATGATAAACTGAAGGGGAAATTCTGAACAGGCAGTATTTTCTATCTTTCTGGTGTTTTAGCGTTAAAGAAAATTGGCTATTCTCTTGCCAAACTCCTTGCAGTTGGCCAGGCATTTTTTATCGGGCTCTCCGATGGATACCGCTCCAAAGGAGCCAGACTGGTGTCCAACTATTACCATCCGGTGCATAAGCATTGCCTGAATAAGAGAAAGCAGCGCAGTTTTGTTTCCTCCAGTTATGTCTCCAGAGGAAGTGAAAGCAGCCCCAATTTTGTTCTGCAGCTTATCAGGGTAAATTGCAATGGACTTATCAATAAAGTTATTCACCTTTCCAGACATGGAGCAGAAGTAGGTTGGTGAACCCAGGATTACAGCATCAGCAAGTACAAGGTCATCTAAGCTGGTCTTATCCACGTGCTTGGTCTCGACGTTATGCCCGGCTTCTTTTATTCCCTCACTGATAGCCTTTGCCATCTTTTCAGTATTGCCTGTTTTGGAGTCATAAACCACTAAAGCCTTAGACACTCAACACCTTCTCACCATAATACCTCTTATCCCCATGTGCTTTTTAGTAGTTGCGTTGGTACCCCCAAGCGGACTCGAACCGCTGTTATCGGCGTGAAAGGCCGACGTCCTAGGCCACTAGACGATGGGGGCACACCTCCGAAGTATAGCAGAGATAGAGCCAGACGACAACGTTTTGTAAAGGTATAGGCCATACTATTTATTACCCTGTACCCATAATATGCTACAATACCCAAAATGAATCAGGCAACCGACCGAGATAAGGAGAGTGGGGTAGAAGGGGGGTGGTTAAAGATATGGTTAATTCCTATATTAACCATGACCTTTGTCATAGCCATCACGATTGGTATTTACGTTGTTTATGGCCGTCACCCCGAAAGGCTTGTTGAACTGGAAAGCTATGTCTACTGGGGGGCCTTCCTTATCAGTGTGATTGGGAACGCTACCATTATTCTGCCGGGCGTAGTTCTGTTGATACTTTCCGAGATAGGTATTGTTCTCTATCCGGTTACCGGACCAGTTGGACCGATTATTGTCGGGCTGGTGGGTGGAGCCGGGGCAGCTATCGGTGAGATAACCGGATATTTAGTGGGGTATAGCGGACGTGGCATTGCTGAAAAAAGTAATACTTACAAACGGCTGGTGGGTTGGGTGAACAGGTGGGGGGTGATAGCTATCTTCGTCTTCTCTGTAGTGCCGCTAGTCTTTGACCTGGTTGGTATTGCCGCCGGCGTCCTTCGCTTTCCCTTTTGGAAGTTTATGCTTGCCTGCTGGTTGGGTAGGACCTTGCTATATGTAATTATAGTGCTGGCGGCTGCCTGGGGGTGGGAAACGGTGCTGCCTTATTGGGGCTGAGCTTGTGGTTTGACTTTGATAAGTAGCACTGCACCGATGTTAAAGTAGATAAAACAAGCTAGCAGCATAACCGAATAGCCCAATCCAGAGCCATAAACATTAAAGAAATCAATCGCTGGCCCAATGAGGCGTGCCAGGGCGCCGCCACCGGCGGTAGCCAGATTGGCCAGACCAAGATAGCGTGCTTCTTCACCCTGAACGACCAAATCTGTGGCGAGTGCCCAGTTGGTGCTTGTGAAAGCGCCAAAAGAAATTCCAACCAGACCAGCGAAGGACATTACCAGCAGATAGTTGTGCTGGAAGAGGAATATCAGGGCTATTCCCAGAGCACCCATAAATCCTGAGGCGATTGCAATCGGTCGGCGTCCTATCCTGTCTGATAGGCGCCCGGCAGGATAGACTATTACTAGCATGCCGGCTACTACCACTATAGAAAACTTTGCCATTGCCGTAGCTGGACTGGCCACGCCAACAACATCCCTGAGAAAATACAAAGCAAAAGTCTGCAGGGTTGTGAATGCCATAAAGATAAAAAGGCGGGACGCTAGAAACCAGACAAAATCGCGGTTTGCTCTGATTTTTATCTGAAAACTTTTATATAGGGTAGGCAGTAATGGTAATCTGGATCTACCAGTTCCCGGTAGCTCTTTGACCATGAGGAGGGTAGCGAGCGTAGCCCCAATTAAGACAATAGCCGATGCTCCCAAAGCTAGCCATAACCAGGAGGCTCCTTCAGCTGTGGAGTAGCGGTTCATAAAGAGGCCTATCGGATATATTATGGCAATACCACCTAGTATCTCAAGCAGGCCTTTTACTCCTGAGGCTAGTCCTCGTTTCCCATGGGGGACAAGGTCGGGAATAAACGCCTGGTATGGACCCTGCGCTATGTTGGAGCTAATCTGCATCAGACAATAAATTACAAAGATAGCGGCGTAACTACCAGCTAGACTTATTCCAGGGAGAAGTAGTATAAGTAGTGAAGTGCCGATAAAAATGTAGGGTCGTCGCCTTCCCCAATTGAAGCTAGAGCGGTCGCTTATTGCTCCAGCTACTGGCTGAACTGCCATCGCCAGGATTAGCCCGATAAAGGTAAGCAGCCCGAGGTAGGTGTTTTTCTGCGATTCGGCAACGAAGTCCAGTAACCTAAGTGGTAAGATAATAGTATGAAGGCTCTGCCATAAAGCGGTTAGAGCAAAGCCGAATATGGTAATTTTTATATAGTCGGCTGTACCAAATCCCGTAGTTTTGGTATTAGTGGCACTACTACTGGCTACTTCGTTCATATTATTGTAGTAGAGCATAGCAGAGGTGAAGCCTATAGAACAACCTGTTAGAGCAGGCAATCAGTTTGATTTTACCTCTGTCCCCAGTTATACTGATTCATAATCTATAAACATTTAACCCAATATAAATTAAGTACCACAAAGGAGGTATCTCTTGTTGGAAAGTCAATCTCCCTATCTTGTCGATTGGGCAATGACTAGCAAATGTAATCTGCACTGCCGGCATTGCCGCGGTATGACTCAAGGAGAGCTCTCTACTGAGAGAGCCAGAAAACTCATCACCGAGATAGCTGAACTTAAACCCGGCTGGGTTATTGTTGAAGGCGGAGAACCTCTCTTGCGTCACGACCTGTTTGAGCTGTTAGAACTGATGCGTCAGCGGCAGCTTGAGGTTCACCTGATTACCAATGGCACGTTACTAAATCCACAGATACTTGCTACCCTTAAGCAACAGGGAGTACGGGTGATGATAAGCATAGATGGTGCAAACCCGACTACCTATGAGGCGATTAGAAATGGTGCTGACTTTGCAACGGTAATTAAATCGGCTCGTAATTGTGCACAGGAAGGGCTTCTGGAAGCGATTAATTTTACTATTCTCAAAATGAACTATGGAGAAATAGCAAAGGTTTTTGAACTAGCAACCTCAATTGGGGCACCAAAGATAAACTTTATCGGGCTTAAACCGTGTGAAGATTACCCTGAAGAGTTGCTTACCCCTGAGGAATACGATGAAGCCATCAGGCTGACCTGCCAGGGAGCGCAACAAACGGGGATTGAGTTCTTTTTTGATGAGCCATTCTTCTGGGCTGTGGTGAAAGAAAAGGGTCTTTTGGCTCAGGTGCCAGTGGGAGGTGCCGGAATTCTAGCACCCTCCACCTCGGCGTGCATTTTTGGTGAGTACCTTTTCATCGAGCCTAACGGTGAGGTAAAGCCTTGCAGTTTTTCTCCGATGAACGTGGGTAATGTCAATGAGAAACCTCTCACCGAAATCTGGCAAGAAGTGCTTACCTCTGATTTTTTCCAGCAGGTTAAAGACCCGAAAAGCAGAACGGGTTATTGCCAGAATTGTCGGTATTTAGCTGATTGTAAGGGTTGTCGTTCCCGAACCTTTGTACTTACCGGAGACTGGTTTTCTTCTGACCCCTGCTGCCCATTGAGCCCTAATTTAATTGCCAAAACGGAGGATTAAGTGAGAGTTGTTGGTATTGACCCCGGTACGGGTAGCTTTGATTTCTTTGGGATGGAGGGGGAAAAGATTATTATTGACACCTCTGTCCCGGTGCCTGAGGTTGCTCAGAATCCCAGGGTACTTGTGGATACGGTCAGAAGTGTTTTCCCTTTGGACATGATAGTCGGCCCTTCCGGATATGGCTTGCCGGTAACTTCTATTAAGGATATAAGCGAGAGAGAATTAACCCTGATGGTGCCTGATGATAAGAGTATTCCTTTATATGATGGTATCAGGCTGGTCCTCAGGTTGATGCAGTCTGAGGGATTTCCAGTTTGTTTTACCCCTGGTGTTATTCACCTCTCAACTGTGCCTGCTTACAGGAAAGCCAACAAGATGGATATGGGCACGGCAGATAAAGTATGCTGTGCTGCCCTGGCAATCAAAAATCAGGCAGAGCTTTACGATGTAGACTACAATGAGACTTCTTTCATCCTGGCGGAGGTGGGCTATGCTTTCAATGCTGTAATCGGCGTCAAGGATGGGAAGATAGTTGATGGTTTGGGAGGAACATCGGGGGGACCCGGGTTCATTACTGTGGGCAGTATGGATGCTGAGCTGGCGGTGCGCTTGGGGAAATTCCCCGGAGCAGTGCTTTTTAGCGGTGGCGCCAAGGATGCCAGTGGTAAGGATGATTTAACTCCTGAAGAAATGGCTAAGGAACGGGATAAATATTCCGGGTCCTGGAATATGCTGCTGGAAAGTGTATTAAAAGGGATAGTAGCGATGCTGGTGGCGGTGGAAAAACCTCGCGAGATTTTACTTTCCGGTCGGCTTACTGGTATTCCTGAGATTGCTGAGGTGTTGACAGCCAGGCTTGCCCGATTTGGAAAAGTGCGCCGGGTGGGACAGAAAGCTAAAATAGCCAAGGCAGCTGCTGAAGGAGCTTATATTATTGGGGAGGGGTTAATGGGAGGAAAATATAAAGGTATTGTTGATTCCCTAAAGCTCACAGAAGCCAGCGGCACCATGTTTGACCATATTTTGCTCAAAGGGATTGAGATAGAGAAACCATAGTACGGGTTTGGTTAAGCAGGCGTATTACTGTTGCAGTAAAGACCGAATCTCCTGAGTGCTAAGTTCGCGTGTTTTTCCTTCTCCAAGAGTACCTAGGCTTGCGCTTCCCAGTCGGGTTCGTTTGAGGGCTAAAACTCGGTAGCCAAGGCTTTCGAACATGCGGCGTACCTGCCGTTTTCTTCCCTCGTGTATAATTAGGCTGTAGGTAAACGTTGGGAGAGACGGTATCTCCTTGATTTTAGCCGGGTGGGTCTCGCCATCCTCGAGTTTAATACCCCGTTCTAATTGATGCTTTTCACTTGTCTGCAATCTTGTATTAACCTGAACCAGATATTCCTTTTCATGCTCAAAGTGGGGGTGGGTAAGTTCATAGGTAAGACTGCCATCATTGGTTAGCAATAACAGGCCGGTGCTGTCTTTATCCAGACGCCCCACGGGGTATAACCCCAGGTGGTGGTATTTCTGGGGTAAAATATCTAAGACATTCATGCGGCCTCTCTCATCGCTGGTGGTGGAGATGATACCTTTGGGCTTGTTCAGCATCAGGTATACCAGTCTCTTGGGCTTTATTGCAACTGGCTGGCCATTTATAGTGAGGCGGTCTGTTTCTATATCTATGGGGTGGTTAAAGCCTTCTATTACTTGTCCGTTGACTGCTACCCTGCCTTGTTTTATGGCATCAGCCAACCATCGTCGCGAACCAATTCCCGCTCTACTGAGGGTTTTGAGCAAAGGTAGTGTTGGGATGTTTTGCTTGCTCATACGGTTACTATGGATAAATCGCTGGTGACTTGAGCCCGGTGGTCTCCGGTAAATCAAGCATTAGGTTCATATTCTGGATGGCCTGTCCAGCAGCTCCCTTGACCAGATTATCAATACAGCTAACGACAATCAGTCTCCCTGTCCTGTGGTCGATGGTAGGGTGGATGAGGCAGAAGTTGCTTCCCCAGGTATGCTTGGTATGAGGCGGTAATTCTACTACCTTGACAAAGAACTCGCCCATGTAGAAATCCTGATAGAGCTGTTTTAATTCTTCTTCCCCCTCTTCGTTAAGAGGCAGTTTGCCCGAAACCAATGGTGCATAGCAGGTGGTTAAGATGCCCCTGGTCATTGGTAGCAGGTGTGGGACAAAGGTTATCTCCGGTGACTGGCCTGGTGATAGCATCCCTAGCTCTTGAATAATCTCTGGTAGATGTCTGTGCCCAGCCAGGGCATAAGCGGTAGTATCCTCATTGGCTTCTGAGTAGTGAGACTGTAACTTGAGGGTTCTACCGGCTCCGGATACACCGGACTTGCTGTCAATAATAATATCAGGCTCAATCAACCCTGCCTTAACGGCTGGAGCTAGAGCCAGAATGGCTCCTGTAGGGTAGCAACCGGGGTTAGCCACTAGGCGTGCTGAGGCAATCTGAGCCCGGTATAGCTCGGTGAGGCCATAAACTGCCTCTTTAAGTAATTCAGGGGTGGGGTGAGTAAAATTATACCAGTGTGGATACTCGGTTTCGTTTTTTAGCCTGAAATCGGCGCTGATATCTACGACTTTGATACCCCGGTTGAGTAATGGTATAACTTCTTCGGCGCTTTGCTGGTGCGGCATAGCCGAGAAGGCAAAGTCAACCTCGCTTAGTTCAGTCTGAATCATCAGGTCCAGACTAGCCAGGTGGGGGAAAATCTCACCCAGTTTTTTCCCGGCGGCGCTTCGCCCGGTTACTGAGGTTAGCTCTACTTCTGGATGCTGGCTTAGCAGTCGTGCTAGCTCGACACCAGCATAACCGGTAACATTGATGATCCCGACTTTAATTTTGTTCATCTCTCACCAGCTTTCAGCTTAAAGTATATCATATACCAGTGGTGGATTTACACCGGGTGGTTCCCAAAAATTAGTCCGGGTTATTCTTTGCCTCCTCTGAAACCACTGAGAATGTATTGAATCTCGATAATGCTTACGCCGAACCTGTGTAGGGTGTGGCGGATTATCTCCAGGCTACCCTCGAACCGGGGGCGCACCACTTCGGCGACCCCGATACCTTTCAGTAGCTCGGCATCGGCATCTCGTCGGACTCCAGCCACGATATCGAGCTTATTGTTAATTTTTAGAGCGTTTCGGGTGGTCAATTCTACAGCTATAAAGTCGGGAAAGGTACAGATAAGGATTCGTGCCTTTTTGAGCTGAGCATGAGCAAGTATCTCAGGATTACTGGCGTCTCCGTAGAGACAGGGAATCCCTTGGGTGCGTAGCTTTGAGATAACATGGGGATCAAGGTCAATCACCAGGTAGGGGAACTTCCGCCGTTCTAGGACTGTTGCCAGCCTATTCCCGACGCTACCGTATCCGCAAATTACAGCGTGTCCTGAAAACTCTTGTTCCCGAATCCTTCCCGGGTCAGAACGCCTTCCCATAAACTTGCTGAATTTCTCTCCCTGGCTAAGCCTTAGGTAGAGGAAAGAGGCAAATCTTAAAGAAAATGGGGTCAGCAGCATGGTAATGATGGCACTGGTTATGGTTAGGGAATAAATAGATTGTGGAATGATACCACCTTCCATACCCATTCCCGCCAGAACAAAGCTGAATTCTCCTATTTGTATCAGCCCCAGGCCGACAAATAACATTGTCTTGGTACTATATCCAAAGAACCACGGGATACAGGCGCAAATGATGAATTTAGCCACTATGATGGCTGCTACTACTATAGCAATAATGGATAGATTTTCTATCACAAAATATGGGTCGGCAAGCATGCCCAGAGAAACAAAAAACAGGGCACCAAAAGCATCGCGGAGAGGGACCACATCAGCTATAGCTTGACGGGCGAACACAGATTGGCTAATCAGTAGTCCGGCGATAAAAGCACCAACGGCAGCCGATAGGCCGAGGAAGTAGGCACCAAAGGCCGCTGCCAGACACAGAGTGACTACGGCAAGTAAGAATAATTCACGTGACCGTTCTCTCGCTACCCGCCCCAGTATCCAGGGTAATACCCATAGGCCTAGTGCCAGCATTACCCCGATAAAAAGTATTGCCTTTATGGCTGCTATTCCCAGAGACAGCCATAACTCTCCGCTTACCTCTCCCGCAGCGGGTAAGATTACCATTAATGGTACCAGGCTGAGGTCCTGCACCAGCAGGATGCCTATCATGACACGACCATGCCCTGAGTCAAGCTCTCCCCGCTCCATGAGGGTTTTAAGTACGATCATGGTGCTACTAAGGGCAATGAGAAAGCCGAAAAAGACTGCTTCAATCAGACTCCACCCGAATAGCTTGCCCAAACCAAAGCCGACTGCCGCAGTCAGTAGTATCTGGGCTATACCACCCAAAATGGCGACTTTGCCTACCTGTCTGATTTCTTCCAGGGAGAACTCAAGGCCCAGGGTGAATAAGAGGAGGATGACGCCTATGTTGGCGATAGAATTTACTGTTTCCAGGTGTTGGACCAAACCAAAGCTATAGGGGCCGATGGCGATACCGGCTACCAGGTAGCCCAGGATTATCGGTAGCCTGAGGCGGCGGGCTAGTATACCGCCAACTATGGCAGCTGTTAAGACGATGACTAAATCAAGACCGAAGCCCAGTCCTTCCATAGATTACCTCTCAAGTGAATGAGGGCTGCCTGTCACAATTATTCTAAATTAGAGTAGCTGTCATTTTATACAACGATCTGCTGTGAGATCTATGCGATTGTAGCATATAATAGCTGGTTATGGAATGTTAAAATAGGCTGGACGTATTTTTTCGGCTTTGCCGATACCTTTTAAAAAAGCCTTTCTTTAGCTATAATGACCAGTAGGTAATATTAGGAGTGAATTAAGAAATGACGGATATGATTTTAAAAGCTATCGGTATTGTCAGGAATGAAGTTAAGCAAAAGCCACAACAAAAGCCTTTTGGTTGGGAAAAGGTTTATTCTGAAATTGTGGTTGATAGTAGCCTGACTGAAGCACTTGATGGGCTGGAGGAATTTTCACATATTGTAGTGCTCTACTGGATGCACCAGGCGGACACTGGAGAACTACCAATGAAAATCCATCCTATGGGTAAGCAGGATCTCCCCCTTGTGGGGCGTTTTGCCACTCGTTCTCCCAATAGGCCCAACCCGATAGGTAAAACTACGGCCAGGTTGCTTGAGCGTCGTGGTAACATTTTGAAAGTCAGCGGGTTGGATGCTATTGATGGCACACCAGTTATTGACATAAAACCGTACATTCCTGGATACGATTCGGAGGTTGATATAAGAGTACCTTCATGGATAACCAGTCGGTAGAGCGGACACTGCTAGACATATACCATCGGCTAATGGCTTGTTATGGACCACAGCATTGGTGGCCAGCAAAGGATCCTTTTGAAGTGATGGTGGGTGCTATACTTACCCAATCGGCTGCCTGGAAAAACGTGGAAAAGGCCATAGCCAATTTGAGGCAAGCTGATGTCCTATCGTCAAGGGCGTTGCGGCAAGTGCCTCTTGCTGATCTGGCCAGGCTTATTTATCCCTGTGGCTATTATAACGCCAAGGCGTTAAAGCTGAAATCCCTGGCTGGCTGGCTTGTGAACTATGATGATAATCTGGATAAGTTATTTGCTACTGATACTTACCCCCTTCGTCAACAGCTTCTTTCTATATATGGCATTGGGCATGAGACAGCCGACTCTATAATACTGTATGCTGCTAATAAGCCGCTATTTGTTATTGATGCTTATACCCGTCGCATTATCAACCGTCTTGGGCTAACACCCGAGAACAATAGTTATTCTGTATATCAAGCTTTTTTTATGAATAATCTGCCTGCCGATACCCGGTTATTCAATGAATACCATGCGTTACTGGTCTGTCTGGCGAAGAATGTTTGCCGAAAGCATCCCCTTTGTTCACAATGTTGTCTCAATAATATATGCCGCTTCGATTTTGAGTGTCGTGATAAAAATAATGTTACCGAAGCTGCATAAGAGTGTAATTTCCTTTATCGGTGAGTAAGGTGTTCTGCAAGTTTCCATTTAGTTAAGGCAGAAGTCTAGAATAACGCTGAAAAGGGGGAAGGGCAGTTAAAAACTAGCGCTTCTTCAGTTGTAGATACCCACGGACAAGCCCGTGGGTATCTACTGGCTATATCTGGCTATATTAGGTAGGGATAGGAGTTGATTATACCCTACAGGGTATGGTAAAATAACTTCCCGAATGAGAGTTGCTTCTTTGTGAAGGAGAAAATGGTTAAGGGACCGGCATTGCAGGAAGCGCTGCTGAAGCGGATCAAAAGGCTTGAAGGACAAGTTCGCGGCATTCAGAAGATGGTCGAAGAGGGACGTGATTGCGAGAGTATTACTACCCAGTTGGGAGCTATCCGCTCTGGTGTTGAGGGTGTTGCCGCATTGGTATCGAACAATTATATGAAGGTTTGCTTTAGTGAAAGAAATGCAGTCGAGTCTTCTAGCGTTGACTCTCTAGCGCGGGCTATTGCCATCTGGGGAAAGGTGCATGTGGGCGATCGTACCTAGGCCGCGAGTTCTTAGCTATCGACTTGGCATTCAGCATATGATACACTACCTTTGGCCTGAGACCTATGTTATAGTGGAGTATCTTCCCTGAGGAGCCTTGGTTTTAATTATAATGGAAACGAGCTATCGATGAAGGTCGCTATTAGTGGTAAGGGAGGGGTAGGCAAAACTATGCTAGCCGCTCTCCTTTCCAAGACGTTTGCTGATTCTGGTTATTCTGTTTTAGCTATCGATGCTGACCCAGATGCTAATCTAGCTGCTACCCTCGGTTTCCCCGAAGCGGAAAAAATAACTCCTATCTCTGAGATGAAAGAACTCATTGAGGAAAGAACAGGAGTACAACCTGGGGAAACCGCACCATTCTTCAAGCTAAATCCTAAAGTTGATGATATACCAGAGAAGTATTCCCAAGAGCATAATGAAATTAAGTTGATGGTAATGGGGCGAATGAAAAGGGGTGGTACCGGTTGTTATTGTCCTGAGAATGCTTTGTTGCAGGCTTTAGTTACCCATCTGCTATTGGCCAGGAATGAAGTGATTATTCTAGATATGGAGGCGGGCATAGAGCATCTGGGGCGGGCAACAACTAGTGCAGTTGATAAACTAATTGTAGTTGTGGAGCCGTGGAGGCGAGCTGTAGAAACAGCTTATAGAGTCAATAAACTGGCACAGGACATTGGTTTACATAATGTTGCTGTGGTTGGGAACAAAATTCGTAATCAAGCAGAGAAGGAATTTCTCATCTCTAGCCTCTCCGGCTTTGAGTTCCTTGGCTTTATTCCTTATGACCAGGCATTGGTTGAGGCTGACTTGGCTAATCGTCCTCTCCTTGATGCCAGTCAGCAGATTATCCTTGAAGTGAGAAATATCTATCAAGCTTTGTTATCATCTGGTTAGGTACCAGACAAAATAATAATTAAAAAAGGAGGTATTTTGTGGCTTACGATGCAGTGAAGATGAAGGACTGGCAAATTTCTGAGGCAGCTGAAGAGGGCATGCCAACGCCCGATGAATGGCGGGAAAAACTTAATCTACAAAAGGACGAGGTTATTCCTTATGGGAGACTGTGCAAGCTCGATTTCATGAAAATCAGTGAACGTCTCAAGGACAAGCCTGACGGCAAGTACATTGAGGTGACAGCTATAACTCCCACGCCGCTAGGTGAAGGGAAAAGTACAACCTCATGCGGTCTTATGGAGGGTATGGGCAAGCGGGGTCTTAATGTTGGTGGTTGTCTGCGTCAACCTTCGGGTGGCCCTACTATGAACATTAAAGGAACCGCTGCCGGTGGCGGTAATGCTCTACTTATCCCCCTAACCGAGTTTTCTATGGGTCTTACCGGTGACATCAACGATATTATGAATGCTCATAACCTGTCTATGGTGGCTCTTACTTCCAGGATGCAGCATGAGCGTAATTACAATGATGAGCAACTGGCCAGACTTACCAAGATGCGTCGCTT
>CAZNEL010000005.1:0-35536 GCA_964572285.1 uncultured Dehalococcoidales bacterium
GTAGTCGGAAACACTATCTGGAAACGGTTCCTCAAGACAATGGGTAGAGAAGAACTGGCTAGCGACCCGAGATTCAAATCCGACTATGACCGGGCTCGACCTGAGAACCGGCAATTTTTTACTGATTGGATTAATGGATGGGCAGCCGAGAAAACAGCCGATGAAGTAGCGAGCCAATTCAATAAGGCAGGTGTACCATGCGCCCGAGCGAGCACTGTACCTGAAGTCGCCGCCGACCCCCACATTCGCACTCGAGAGATGCTGGTTGAGGTTGAGCATCCAGAGATAGGCAAGGTGCCGCTAATAGGCATACCAATTAAACTTTCCAAAACACCGGGAAAGATAAAAACCACCGCCCCCTTGCTAGGTGAACACAATGAAGAAATATACTGCGACTGGTTAGGCTGCACTCACGAAGAGTTTACCCGGCTTAAAGAGGAAGGTGTCATATAAGATGTCACGTTAAAGAAAGGTAGAGAAGATCTTAATCCGTCTCAAGACGTCCTTCCACTGCCCGGGCATGAGCTTCAAGCCCTTCAGCCCTAGCGATGACTGAGGTCACCTTACCCAGTTGTTGCAGATCAGCCTCGTCTACACTAACCAGGCTGGTAAACTTGATAAAGTCAGCTACGTTAAGCGGTGAGCTAAAACGAGCCGTACCCCCCGTGGGCAAAGCATGACTTGGGCCAGCTACATAATCACCAAGCGCTACCGTTGCTTTCTCCCCGACAAATATGCAGCCAGCATTGGTTATCTTGTCAATATAAGTATCAGCTCTATCTACCATCAGACAAAGGTGCTCTGGAGCATAAAGGTTAGCTAATTCTATCGCCTCATCCAAATTAGAAACTACAGCAATCATACCCCTGTTTTCTAAGGACTCGGCAGCTATAGCCTGGCGCTCTAAGCCTTTTAACCGCTGCTCGACTTCTTTGGCAACCTCAGCAGCTAACTGCTGAGAAGTAGTTACCAAGATAGCTGAAGCTAAGGGGTCGTGTTCCGCCTGAGCCAGAAGGTCTAAGACACAGTATTTAGGATTAGCTGTTTCATCAGCTATAATCAACACCTCGCTCGGCCCCTGAAGACCATCAATAGCCACTACTCCATATACTAACTTCTTAGCCAGGGTGACAAAGATGTTCCCCGGGCCGCAAATCTTATCCACCCTGGGGATAGACTCGGTACCAAAGGCCAGGGCAGCTATTGCCTGAGCGCCGCCAACGCCAAAAACACGATCAACCCCGACAATATCAGCAGCCACCAACGTAGCTGGGGGCACAAGCCCTTTTGATGGCGGTGTGACCAGAATGACCTCTTTAACGCCAGCAATCTTAGCCGGGATAGCTGTCATCAGCACCGTTGATGGATAAGAAGCAGTACCACCGGGAACATAAACACCAACACGCTCTAATGGGCGTATCAACTGCCCCGAGCCTTGAACAGAAAATCCCTTATGAAGATTGTCTTTCTGCACACTGTGGAAATAGCCTATACGCTCCGCTGCCAGCTTGAGTGCTGACACCAGTTCTTGATCCACCTCCCGATAGGCATTACTGACCTGCTCTTTACTTATCTCCAGCGAGGTAAGGTTCACCCCGTCAATCTTTAATGTATAGTCAACCAGGGCCGTATCACCCCCCCGGCGTACCCCACTAATAATTTGTCTCACCGCTTGCTCGGGGTCTTCCGTATCAAACATTTCCTTAAGTCTTTGCTTTACTGCCGGCGAAGCTGAATAGAGCTCAGCCAGTGGTTGTCTGGTCAACACCGGTTTTACCAATTGATAACCTTTAATTATTCTCAATTTTAGACATCCTCCAAGCCAGCTTTCAGCATCTTAATAATAGACTGAACCCTCTTACCCTTGTTAGAGTCGAAATCACAATCAGCACTGCCAATCAGACAGGCGGTTGACTCAAAAAGAGTGTCAATAATCTTAAGGTTATGTCGAGCTATCGTTCGTCCTGTCTGGGTATTCTCAATCAGCAGATCAGCATCTTCAGGAATGAACCCTTCGCTGGCACCCCAAGTGGGAATCACCCGATAAGGTCCCAGGTGATTATCACGGGCATACTTGTCAGCAATGTTTACATATTCTGAAGCTACCCTTAATGGCGCTACCCGCTCGGCACTAAGCTGTCGTAAACCCTGGGCACCATTCACTAATATATCCTTACTCACGACGGCTACTAGCTTAACCTTACCGAACTTAAGATCTAGAAACTTCTTCACCGGGCTCGAGGGAAACTGACAAAGGTGTTCTGTAAGCCAATCATGACCCGTAATAGCCAGGGTAAAGTTCCCGTTAGCTACCTGTAAAGGCATATCCTGTGGTCTGATCATCTTAGCCATAACCCCAGCTAAACCGATATTTGGCCGGCGGTTTGTTATTTTGTCATCAATCTGAATTCCGGCTCTACTGAGTAAACGTAGGACAGGTGTTTGTTGATGCCCATCGGGTAAAGCCAGCCAGACTGTATCTGAATCTACCTCGATAGGCTCTTCTCTTTCAGGCAAATCCTTTATTTTCACTATACTAGGACGAGAAGATGACTCCTCTGAACCAAGCAACCCACTCTCTATAGAAGCTACTATCTCACTCAGGTCTTTAGCTAACCAACTACTGGCATTAGCTATCAAGCAAGCGCTGGAATCAAGAATTTTGCTTACTGGCACCAGCCCATAGTCCCATAGCTTTCCCTCCGCTCCTACCGATATTAATGCTAAATCAGCACTCTCTGGGGGATAGACCTCAGCAGCACCCCACAGGGGAAAGAAACCGAATTGCCGCAATCGAAATTCCACGGCAAAGGATTCAGCCAGATTAGGATACTCGCTAGCAATGCGCACCATGCTCGGCTTCGCCTGCAATTCCTCTATTGTTGATGTGCCAGATAACCCACTGGCAGCCATATATAGGGTGCTATTACCATACCCTAGATTCTTTATCTTGACTACAGCACTGCTGAGGTATTTAACCAAAAGCTCTTCAACCCAGTCCAAGCCACAAATCCCTAAATCATAGTTTCCCACTGCTACCTGGATAGGAATATCCTTTTCATGAAACACCTTAGCGAAAAGATGGGGAAACTTCTGGGATTCAAGACGGTAAAAACCCGCTTTTTGATTATAGTCACTAAGCCCCCAGTCAGCTCTATCAAGCAAGGCAGCCGTTTCGCGAAGAAGGCGCCCTTTAGGTAAAGCTATCTTTATCGGCATCCTTCTCTCCCAATATATTCACAGCCTCATTTACTGTTTTAAGTTCGAACCTTTTTTGTTTAAATTGGTCGGTTAAAACAAACAGTGGCCCTTTATTGATATCAAGTAGCCACCTGAAATCAGCTAGCTCCCACCTACCCAAATCCACCTCAGCCACATACCCGGCTTCACGCAAGCTACTAGCAGTGTTAAAACCCTCTTTCACCACTTCACCTTCGCTGGATTCCAGCCTAACCAATACCTTTTTATGGTTAGCCGGAGGCTCTATTTTCACCACATTCATCAGGCGATCAAGATAAAGAGCAAAACCGGACGCAGGGACATCCCCCCCACCCATTAAAGGGATCAGGGCATCGTATCTTCCACCACCGCCAATCTTCTCCTCACCACTAAAGAACTGGAAGACTATCCCGGTATAGTACTCAAAACCTGCTGCCGAAGCGATATCAATCTGGTAATCACAACCTAGAGCATCCAGAAGTTCAACAGTATTTACAAAATCATCAATATAAGGCTTAAGCTCAGGCGAATTATCATTTAATAGGACCTGCAGGTTTCTTAGAAACCCGGATGATTTCCCCTTTAAGTCAAGTAGGAGGGATAAAGACTCCCCTAAGTCATGACTTACTGGCTCAAGCTTTGCCAGAGCTTCCCCATCCCCATCCAGAATCTGGGTAAATATTCTGGCCTGCTGTTCATCACTTAGCCCAAACTTCTTAAGTAAGGCCTTAATTAAGCCAACATGAGATAGCCTCAACTCTAAATCATCGAGTCTCAACTTACCCAAAACTTCCCCAGCTAGTGTTATTAGCTCGGCATCAGCAGTTGGAGAACTCACTCCAATGAGCTCAGTGCCACACTGCCATCTTTCCCTTGTCTTCTTTCCGGTGGCTTCGAAGATAAAAACATTAGTCACATAGAAAAGCTTGGCTATCTTGTCTGCCATACTATCAATATAAAGCCGGGCGATAGGGATAGTACCATCCGGTCTTAAGACCACCCGTTCACCACTCCAACCATCCCAATCAAGGAAAGAATACACTTTACTCAGCATCCCGGAGGTGAGCGTTCCAGTAGCGGTAAAAAGGTGCAGATACTCCAGGGTTGGTGTCTTGACCTCCTTATATCCCCACCTACGGCAGCAATTTCTAAACGCTCCTTCAATGAGACGAAATCTCCACATCTCCTCCGGAGACAAGTCCCTGTTTCCCTTACACCTTTGAACCTTCATACCACACCTTTCATCACCTTTACCAATAGCTAGTAAATTCTACACTAAATCTAGCTATCGCTTCAACCTTGACTATTTGCTATTTGC
This sequence comes from uncultured Dehalococcoidales bacterium, assembly GCA_964572285.1. Classification (GTDB taxonomy): domain Bacteria; phylum Chloroflexota; class Dehalococcoidia; order Dehalococcoidales; family JAUVZE01; genus CAZNEL01. The sequence continues at coordinate 4,538 of CAZNEL010000005.1, forward strand.
AATAATACTGTTTATAATACTTGCACTGTATTATCCAGATTGCTGGAAGGGTTATTTATGTTAAAAATTCTACGTATTATACTGTTGCTAGGCATAATGATTATCGCCGGTACTGCTATCGGTGCTCAAGCAGCTTCGCCGACTATTACATTGCTGAATATCGACGGGGCAATTAACCCCGTCCTGGCTGACTACATTGAGCGTGGCATTGAGGATGCCGAAGACAGTAATGCTACCGTCTGTATCATTCAAATGGACACGCCGGGGGGACTGGATACCGCCATGCGTGACATCGTGCAGGCGATTGTTAACGCCCGTATTCCCGTAGTAGTATACGTCTCTCCATCGGGAGCCCGGGCAGCCTCTGCAGGGGTTTTCATTACTATGGCTGCTCATGTGGCTGTTATGGCGCCGAATACTGCTATTGGTGCCGCCAGCCCGGTGTCACTCGGTGGCGACGGTGAGCAACAAATGTCAGAAACGATGAAGGAAAAAGTACTCAACGATGCGGCAGCCTATATCAGAAGTATCGCTGAAGCCCACGGACGCAACATGGACTGGGCTGAGAAAGCCGTCAGAGAAGCCGTTTCTGCCACCGAGCAGGAAGCTCTGGAGCTTAATGTCATTGACATGGTAGTCCCTGATCTCGATAGCCTCATCTCTCAGCTTGATGGCAGAGAGGTAACCCTGCTTGATGGTCGTGTGGTCACTATAAATACCCAGGGGACAACTACTCAAGACATTAATATGAGTGCCATTGAGGGCTTTCTTTATGCTATTGCCGACCCGAATATCGCCATCCTTCTGTTAAGTTTAGCTTCACTCGGTATCATGATAGAAATTTTAAATCCGGGGCTCATTTTCCCTGGCGTAGTCGGCGCCATCAGCGGGCTATTAGCCTTTTACTCACTAGGGCAACTACCCGTGAACATTGCCGGTATTCTACTCATCGTTTTAGCCTTTGGGCTGTTTATTGCCGAGATATTTACCACCAGTTTTGGACTACTTACCGGTGGCGGCGTAATCGCGCTGGTACTGGGTGCTTTTATCTTGTTCCCACAAGGCTCCCCGTTTAGCGTAAACCCGTGGTTTATTGGTATACTCGCTCTTGTTATCGCACTCTTCTCTGCCTTTGTTATCAACCGCGTAATCCGAGTCCATCACCGCCAGCCGTATACCGGCAGAGAGGAATTTATGGGCAAGACTGCTCTAGTTAAAACGACCCTGAACCCTGAGGGTACAGTCCTATTCAAGGGGGAACACTGGACAGCGGTGTCGGATGAGGGAAAGGTCAAACCCGGGGAGCAAGTAGTAATAACCAAATATGAGGATCTTAAGTTCCACGTACGAAGAAAAGCAAAAGAGGAGGTAAAAGAATGAGCCTGAAATTCTGTTTCCTAGGAGGTATCTATTGTTTCAAATAGACCCAAGCTGGTTTCGAATAGACGCATGGATAATTGTCCTAATTATAGTTGGTATTGCTGCTTTCATTGCCGTCACCATTATTTGGGGAATTCGAGCCCACCGACAACATGTGCTGGCTGGCAAGGAAGAGCTAATAGGAAGGACTGCTGAAGTCCAAACAGTCATGGAGCCGAAAGGCACCGTTTTCATTGAGGGAGAACGCTGGACGGCAATATCAGAGACTGGTCGCATAGAACCCGGAGAGGAGGTGATTGTAACCAAGGTTGATGGTCTAAAAATGTGGGTAGCCCCAAAAAACACAGTAAAGGAGGTTAAACGATGAATTGGGTTGCTATTGGAATCATTGTTTTGGCTGTGCTTATAATTATGCCAATGGCGGTCAAAATTGTTCCTGAGTATGAGCGGGGAGTTATCTTCCGCCTGGGACGTTTGGTTGGAGCCAGAGGACCAGGCCTATTTATCATCATTCCCTTTGTTGACCGCATGGTGAAAGTAGACCTGCGAGTGGTAACCATGGATGTCCCATCACAAGAGGTAATCACCAAGGACAACGTTACCGTGAGGGTAAATGCTGTGGTGTACTTCAGGGTAGTCGACCCTGAGGCGTCGGTAGTGAAGGTTCTGGACCATATCAGAGCTACCTCACAGATATCCCAGACGACACTGCGCAATGTACTGGGACAATCTGAACTAGATGAACTATTGGCCTCCAGGGAAAAACTTAACCAAATGCTGCAAAAAATAATTGATGAACATACTGACCCGTGGGGAGTAAAGGTCAGCACCGTGGAGATTAAGGAAGTCGAGCTCGCTGAAACGATGAGGCGCATGATGGCGGCTCAGGCAGAGGCAGAACGCGAGCGGCGAGCTAAAATCATCCACGCTGAAGGTGAGTTTCAGGCCTCAGAGAAGTTGGCTCTCGCCGGTGCCGTTATTGCCAAAGAGCCAGTTACCCTGCAACTTCGCTATCTGCAAACACTAACCGAAATAGCTTCGGAAAAGAACAGCACTGTAATCTTCCCCTTACCTATAGACCTGATCAAAATGTTTATGGACCGTGGTGCTCCGGCAAAGGTGGGCTAGAAATAACCAGGGGTTAACTAACCAACCTAACGTAAAGTAGACTCAGAGCCTGCTTAACGGTGGGCTCTGAGTCTATGCTTATTAGCAATCACGCAGGGTAACATCCCCAGCCACAATTTTGACCAAGCTTCCCTCTGGAGAGCGCAGTAACAGGCTGCCATCTTCAGCTACTGACTCGGCTATACCTTCTTGCTTGGTTTCACCGTAGCTTACTTTAACTTTTCTACCCAGCGTTACCAAGCGATTTCGCCACTGCTGGAAGATAGCCTCACCAGACTGCAAATCCAGGTAGAGTCTCTCTACTTCAATCAATAGACGCCGGATTAAATCCACTTGCGGTATTTCTCTCCCCAACTCTGCAGAAAGGCTGGTGGCAATTGGTGAAATCTCAGGAAAATCAGCCGTCCGGAGGTTAACGTTTATGCCAATGCCTACTATGGCGTAGTCCACCTTCCTTCCCCTAACCCCATTTTCAATTAGAATCCCGCACACCTTCCTACCCTTGATAAGAACATCGTTAGGCCACTTAAGCTGCGGTTTCAAACCAGTAACACTCTCAATACTATAGACTACAGCCAGAGAAGTTAGCATAATGAGGGAAGGCAAGTGAACTATACTGGGATAGAGAACAATAGACAAAGCGATACTACCCCTGGGTGATAGCCAGATGCGCTTTTTTCGACCCTTCCCTGCGGTTTGCTCATCAGCAATGATAACCGTTCCTCCCGCTGCCCCCCGTTGAGCCTCTTGCCTGGCCACTTCATTGGTTGAAGTTACACTGGGATAATAAACGACTCTCTGCCCAACAAAACGAGTCTCTAAATTATCAGTAATAGCGGCTGGCAACAAATTACTTCCTATCACTATCCTCAGAATCAATATTCAATTACACTTAGCCACCCTAACTTAAATACAGGTAGTTAAAATACTATACCACAATTCAAAGGCAGGCATCGATAATAACTTGACAGCGACGGGTTAATTTGATTACATTTATGTAAATAAAGGCAAATATAGTTTAAAAACAGCGTAAATAAATAGACCAAGGTAGAGGTGCAAAATGGAAAATCTAAGATGGGATAAGGATGGGCTATACCAACTGGTACAGGAGAAACTAGGTGATTACCTGTTTCTGGTAGTCTCTAACCGAGAACCCTACATTCACACCATGTCTGGCGACGAGCTCATCTGTAACCGTCCGGTCAGCGGGCTCACCGAAGCTTTAGACCCGGTAATGCGGGCTTCAAAAGGAACCTGGGTTGCCCATGGCAGCGGCAATGCTGACAGGAAGGTTGTCGATTCCCATAATCGAGTAGCCGTTCCACCGGAAAAACCAGAATACACTCTACGCCGGGTGTGGTTAACCGAGGATGAGATAGCCGGCTTTTACCTTGGCTTCTCTAATGAGGCGTTATGGCCATTATGCCATGTAGCCTTTACCCAACCTACTTTCAGAGAATCCGACTGGAATACCTATAAAAAGGTAAACCAAATTTTTGCTGAGGCGATTATTCAGGAAATAGCTGGCCGTAAAGCCATGGTCTTAGTTCAAGATTACCACTTTGCCCTGCTTTCCCGTCTGCTTAGAGAGCAGAATCCCAAGCTAACTATCGGCCAGTTCTGGCACATTCCCTGGCCAACCCACGAAATATTTCGGACCTGCCCATGGCAAGAAGAGATACTTGATGGCATACTGGGTAATGACCTGATGGGATTTCATACCCCATCCTTCTGCCGTAATTTTCTGGAAACTGTTGAGTACGGTCTGGGAGGTACTGTAGATTATGAGAAGTCTACCGCACTACACCGCGGGAAGACTACCCTGGTGCAACCTTTCCCCATAAGTGTGGATTTCGACAGCCTCTCTCAGGGAGCAAATAGAAAAGAGGTTGAGCAGGGAATGGAGAACCTGCGACGTGAGTTCAATTTAGAAGGAAAATATATCGGCTTAGGCATGGACAGAATAGATTACACTAAAGGCATACCAGAGAGGCTGGAGGCATTGGATAAATTCCTCGAAGATAATCCCGATTATAGAGGCAAGATAGTCTTCCTCCAGGCTGGCATGCCCAGCCGAACTCAGATTGAGAGCTACCAGAAGCTTCACCAAAGAATGGAGTACCTCACCCAACACATAAACGAAAAATACGGCACTGATTCCTGGCAACCAGTTATTCCACTAACGAGACAACTCTCTCGTTCCACGCTGGATGCTCTACGCCGTCTGGCAACCTTCTGCGTGGTTAGTTCCCTCCAGGATGGCATGAATCTGGTCGCCAAGGAATTCGTTTCCGCACGGGTTGATGAAGATGGTGTTTTAATTCTAAGTAAATTTGCGGGGGCTGCCGATGAAATGCCAGAAGCCGTCTTAATTAACCCCTTTGCTATTGATGAATTTGCCAGAAAGATAAAAGAAGCGATAGAGATGCCAAAGAGTGAGAGAAAGCGGCGAATGAAGGCAATGCGAGCAACGGTGGCCAACAACAATATCTACCGATGGGGTGGCTCTATGGTCTCCAAGCTTATCTCTATGGCAGGAATCTAGTGCAACACCTTTTTCAGTCATGGGAGTCTTTCTCATCCGAAGTCAGAAACGCTTCTCACGTAGTGCTACTATCAGACTATGATGGTACATTGACCCCGATTGTTGGACGACCGGATGAGGCAATACTGTCGCCCGCAGTCAGAGAGATACTGGTTGCCTTAGCGCAAAAAACAACCTTTAGCGTCGGCATTATCAGCGGCCGCTCCCTCTCAGAAGTCAAGGCCTTAGTGGGAATAGAAGGTATTTACTATGCCGGAAATCACGGTTTTGAAATAGAGGGGCCTGGTCTGAAGTTCATTAATCCGGCAGCGGAGGCAGCTCAGGTCATCATAAAAGGCCTGGCATTACAAGCCTCAGCCAAATTCAAGGATATTGATGGGGTTATTGTAGAGGATAAAGGGCTAAGTTTAAGTGTTCATTACCGGTTGGTCAAAAAGAGTGAGGAGGAGAAGGTAGCTAATATCTTTCGCCAGCTTACTGCGCCGGGACTGCATGACGGAAAAATCAGAGTCACCTCGGGGAAGAAGGTCTGGGAAATCAGACCACCGATAGACTGGCACAAAGGGAAAGCAGTAAAGACAATCATCCAGGAACTGAAGACAGCCACTAGAAGCAAAAAGGGGTTAAATATCTATCTGGGTGATGACACCACTGACGAAGATGCCTTCAGGATTATTCACCGTCCGCAGGGCTGGAGCATTTTTGTTGGTCAGGAGAACCACACCTCAGCTGCTGAGTATTTTCTCAATTCCACCTCAGAAGTGACAATATTTCTGTCACAATTGATTGACTTGAAATAAGCGCTACCTCGGGATTTTTATACAAGGTGGCTAGGATTTTCGCTTAAGAGTGGAACACACATCTTCAGGAAAGGAGCGGGCTACTTGTTTCATTAGGCTTGCTGTGTCTTCCGGCAATGTCGTGTTGATATAAATACCCGAACCCATTTCAAACCCGGCAATAAGACTTAACCTCGGCACTATCCGTATATGCCAGTGGTAATAGGGGTTCTCTTCATCCTCAGTAATGGTAGTGTCAACCATATAGTTGAAGGCTGGGTTATCAAGGCCTTTATATAAGCATAGCAGCGTATCCTTTAGTACCCTGGCCAGTTCCGCAAAATATTCATCGGGAAACAGGCCAAACGAGGAATAATGCCTTTTGGGGATAATCCAACTCTCCCACGGGGTGCGTGAAGCATAGGGATGCAGGACAACGAACTCCTTAGTCTCGGCAACAATTCTCTCTCCCTTCTCTAGCTCCTCGGCAAGCAAATCACAATACAGGCAGTTACCAGTATCAGAATAATAACCTACAGCTATATTGAGCCTTCGGTGATAGTAGGGAGCGGGGATGGGTGTGGCAACTAACTGCGAATGAGGGTGCACCAAGGATGTTCCCGATGCTTGCCCGTGATTTTTGAAAATAGTAATAAACTTGAGCCGCCTATTTTTTTTCAAGGTGTTGTATCTCACTTGATAAGCGATCAACACTTTGTGTACCTGCTCATACGACATCAATGCTATAGTGGTATTATGATACGGGCTTTCTATTATTACCTCATGCTCTCCAATGCCATCCATTTTATGAATAAAACGTCCCTGCTCACTCCTCACAACAGCTCCATCAGGTGTTAGCGCAGCGAAACGATTAGGTACTACTCGTACCTCCCAGGCTGAGACTTTACTCGAGACAGGGACTCTGAAGACCTCATCAGGGGTTTTGCTTTCATTACCCGGGCAGAAAGGGCAGGACTCATCCTGATCGGGTAATTCGTCAATATGATTTCGCTGTAATGCTTGATGAGGGCGCTTAGCTCGCTCTGGAGCTATTATTACCCACTCTCTGGTTGTAGGGTCCTGTCTAAGCTCTGACATATTATCCTTTTGAATTCTATAGTAAACCAACAGGCTGGCACCAGAGGTGAGTTATACTCGTTCAGGCAGGCTTCTCCGTTTGGGTCTAACCGTCTCACCGCTTTGGATTTCGGGGCCGGGGAAATCATCTTCCGTGACACCGTAGTATATGATACAATTACGACCCACCTTAATCCCGGCAGGAACTTTAGCCCTTTTACCAATAATGTTAATTCCGGTATTGGCTACTTTAGGTTCCCTGCGATTGATCTGGAAATTACTGCCACAGCCAATGTGACAGCCTGCTCCGACTACCACCTCTTTGTCCAAGATTGAATAATCAACGATACTACATGGACCAATAACACTGTCAGACAAGATAATAGAGTCCTTAACTAACGCCCCTTCAGCTACCCTAACCCCTGGTGAGAGAATTGAATGCTCCACCCGCCCCTCAATAACACAACCACTCGATATCATAGCGTTAACAACATTACCCGTCTGAGAAACGATAGCCGGTGGCCCTAACTCTTCTCTGGTACGAATAAGCCAATTAGCGTCGAACAGGAGGAACGACTGCGGCTCGAACAAGTCCATATTAGCTTGCCAATAAGCTGCTACCGTACCTACATCACGCCAGTAGCCATGAGAAGTGTAACAAAAAGTTCGGTAGTCACCTTTCACTATTTGAGGGAGCACATCACGGCCAAAGTCATGTCTAGAAGATCTTTGGGCATCTTCATCCAGACATCGGCGAAGAACATCTGTTTGGAAAAGGTAAACACCCATGGAGACAAGATTGCTCTCTGGTTTCTTGACCTTTTCCTGGAAACCAGTCGCTTGTCCCTCTTCGTCTACGGTAACCGTGCCAAACCGCTCTAACTCTTCGTAGGGCATAGTAGTAGTAGCTAAGGTAACATCGGCCTGGACTTCCCGATGAAATTTGATCATCTCAGAATAGTCCATTCTATAGATATGGTCACCACTAAGGATCAGCACCATCTCAGCACCTTGTTGATCAATGTAGCTGAGATTTTGATATACAGCGTCGGCGGTTCCTTTATACCAGCCACGGTCTTCCTCACGCGCCAAATAAGGTTGTAGTACCTTTATTCCTTTACCATCCAGGCGATCCAAGCCCCAGGCGGCACCAATACCGATATGGTCGGAGAGAGACATAGGTTGATACTGGGTCAAGACAGCTACATTAAGAACTTCGGAATTAACGCAGTTACTCAGGGTAAAATCTATAATACGGTACTTTCCAGCAAAGGGAATAGCCGGCTTGGTTCGCTCATGGGCTAAAATGCCCAGCCTCTCCCCTCGGCCTCCAGCCAAGATAATAGCTAAGACCTTGTCCATTGCAACTCACCATCTACTCGCTGCTGTTCCCAAACAACATAGTTATCATACCTGCAAACACAGCGCTGGTAGACACTCGTCTTCATCACGCTGAACCACCCTCTATTATATCATTCTACATTTACTGCATACCATTTGTCAAACTATTCGTGCTCAAAGGCCGATATAATGCCCATCGTTCACACTACAACATTGTTTGACCTGATCATTACCCAATGTTATAATAAGAACAAAATATTAGAGGAGGTGTTTAATGGGGCGGGAAATACGAGTAATTTGCTACGGCTTGGGGCCTATTGGTGCACGGACTGCCAAGTTAGCTTCACAGAAAGATGGTATGAAGATTGTTGGCGCTATCGAATTGCTAAACTTGGGTAAGGATATAGGTGAAGTAATAGGGTTAGACAAAAAGTTAGGTGTAGAACTAACCGATAATATGGATACTGCCTTTGCCCAAGGCGGAGACATTGCTATACATGCCGCCGGCTCATCTCTTGTTAAAATTAAAGACCAAGTTATTTCCTTGCTAAAGAAAGGCATAAACGTAGTATCCACCTGCGAGGAGTTATCATATCCCTGGGATAAGGAACCTGCAATCTCCGCAGAGCTTGACGCCATAGCTAAAGAGAACAACGTCACCGTACTGGCTACCGGTGTGAACCCAGGGTTCTGTATGGACACTTTTCCTATCGTAATGACCGGTGTTTGTGAAAGCGTGGAGAAAGTCAGGGTAGCTCGCATTCAGGATGCCCGACCCCGCCGCTTACCCTTCCAGAAAAAAATCGGCGCTGGCCGCACCCTCGAGGAGTTTGCAGAACTTAAGGCAGCCGGTACACTAAGGCATGTAGGGCTAGAAGAGTCTGCTGGTATGATTGCTAGAGCCATGGGATGGAACATAGACGAGTATTCTGAGACTATTGACCCTATCATAGCTAAGGAGGAAGTCTCCAGCCAATATATGACAGTCAAGGCTGGTCAGGCAGCCGGGGTAGAGCAAATCGCCGTTGCCAAGATGAAAGGCAAAGAGATAATACGAATGGAATTTCAGGCTTACCTTGGCGCTCCTGAGTCATATGATACCGTCTATATCACCGGCACACCAAACATGGAGGTTACCGCTAAAGGTGGTATCGCCGGTGACATTGCTACGGCATCTATGACAGTTAATGCTATACCTAGAGTAATAAATGCGCCAGCCGGTTTACTTACTATGAATGACATACCCCCAGTTCACCCTTATATGAACCACTGGGGCAGATTAATTTAAAAAGCTAATTAAAATAGCCGTACCCAGGCCAGTCTAACAGGCAGCTTATATCAATCACTGTCTGTTAGATTATGTTTAGGCAAAGGTGGTTGTTGCTCCCAAGGATTATGCCTTCTTAAGTAACAGCCAGGTTTTACAGGAGCAGTTTCTGTTTTGTAGTGGCGCATTCGTCTAGGGGTTTAGGACACCTCCCTCTCAAGGAGGAGATCACCGGTTCGAATCCGGTATGCGCTACCAAAATCAAAAATAGAAATAGGCTAAGCCCAAGGCAAAAACCGAAGGGCTTCGCTTAAAATCTGATGAGGGTATAGATGCACCAGTTACCACTGGAAGGCTACCGTGTCTTGGATTTAACCGATGAGAAAGGTTTCTCGTGTGGTTGTATCCTGGGTGATTTAGGAGCCGATGTTATAAAAGTGGAACCACCCGGAGGGGAACCGTCAAGAAAAATCGGACCATTTTATAAGGACATTGTTGACCCGGAAAAAAGTCTCTACTGGTTTGCCTATAACACTAACAAGAGGGGGATAACCCTTAATGTTGAAACAAGAGATGGGCAAGAGATGTTCAAGAAACTGGCTGAGACAGCTCACTTTGTTATTGAGTCCTTTTTACCAGGGTACATGAAGTCCCTTGGCTTGGGCTATTCCAAGCTAAGCCAGATAAACCCGGCCATTATCCTAACTTCAGTAACTCCGTTTGGACAGACAGGACCTTATAGCCATTATAAAGCATCGGACATTGTTGAAATGGGCATGTGCGGTCTTATGTATCTTTGCGGTGACCCTGACCGTCCCCCAGTTCGCATAAGTTTTCCTCAAGCTTATCTCCATGCTGGTGCTGAAGCCGCTGTAGGTACCTTGATTGCCCACTACTATCGTGAAAGCACTGGAGAAGGGCAATGGGTGGATGTTTCCATACAAGAAGCGGCTTACGTGGCAACTATGAATGCCCCGCTTTTCTGGCCGCTGGAAAAACGACCCCTAAAGAGAGCTGGCGCCTGGAGAACCGGTCTCACCAGTGGCGTTTTGCAACGTCAAATCTGGCAATGCAAGGATGGTTATGTAAATATGCCAATTTACGGCGGGCCGGTGGGAGCCAAAACCAATCGGGCTCTTACTGAGTGGATGCGTAGCGAAGAGATAACGGACGATTTCTTGCAGTCAATAGATTGGCCTAACTTCGATATGGCTACGGTAGACCAGGAGACATGGAACCATATCGAGAGGCTGATGGAAAGGTTCTTTCTAAATCATAGTAAAGAAGAGCTGTATGGCCAAGGGTTGAAGCGGGGGCTCATGATTTATCCGGTATATACACCCAAGGATATTGCTGAGGATGCACAGCTTGAGGCAAGAAAGTACTGGATTCCGGTAGAGCACCCTGAGCTAGGCGAGACGATAACCTACCCCGGAGTTTTTGCTAAAACGTCATTACTATCACAAACGAAGAGGCGAGCCCCTCTTATTGGTGAGCATAACCAAGAAATCTATCAAGAACTAGGGTTCACCACAGACGAATTATTAAACCTTGAAAAAGCGGGTGTTATATAAAATGCCAAACGTATTTGAAGGCGTGAAAGTGGTCGATTTTGCCTGGGTAGTGGTGGGGCCGATGAGTAGTCGATATCTGGCGGATTATGGAGCTACCGTTATCCATGTAGAAACAGCGTCTCATATTGAGATCCTAAGAACTACACCCCCTTATAAGGATGGAGTGATAGGTGTAGACCGAACTGGTTACTTTGCTCAGTATAACGTTAATAAGTATGGCATTACCCTTAATCTAAATCACCCTAGAGGAGTGGAAGTCGCTAAAAAGCTGATTGCCTGGGCAGATGTGGTTACTGAGAGTTTCACTCCAGGGATGATGGAGAAATGGGGACTCGCCTACGAAGAAATCAAAAAGATAAAACCAGATATCATCATGTTACGGACTTGTATGCAAGGGCAGACGGGGCCTCATTCTCATTTGCCGGGTACTGGAGTAAATCTAGTTGGCATAACTGGCTTGGCCCACCTTTGTGGCTGGTCAGACCGAGACCCATCACAGCCGTATGGCCCCTACACCGACTCCGTTGCTGCTCGGTTCTGCGCTATTATGCTCGTTGCTGCTCTGGATTACCGAAGGAAAACAGGGAAGGGACAATTACTGGACATATCACAGTTTGAAGCTGGAGTAAACTTCATTGCTCCGGTGATGCTAGATTACTTTGTTAATCATAAGGTGGCTGATAGGGTGGGTAATAAGTGCCTCTATGCTGCTCCCCACAACGCTTACCGCTGCCGTGGCGAAGACAGGTGGTGTACTATTGCTGTCTTTAGTGATGATGAATGGCGAGCCTTCTGTCGGGTTATTGGTAACCCCTTATGGACAAAGGATGCCAGGTTCACTACACTCGCCGGCAGAAAAGAGCACGAGTTAGAGCTAGACCACTTCGTGGAAGAGTGGACAAGCCAGCACACTGCAAAAGAGGTAATGGCCATGATGCAAAGAGAGGGAATAGCCGCTGGCATAGTCCAGACCGGGCAAGACCTATATGAAGATCCTCAATTAAAGCATCGAAACCATTCTTGGATTATCGAACACCGAGAGATGGGGCTATTTCCTTATGCTGGGCAAGCGGCTCAGTTGTCGAAGACACCAGCCGAAGGACGAATGCCCTCGCCATGTCTGGGTGAGCATACGGAGTATGTGTGCCGTGAAATCCTGAAGCTATCGGATGAAGAATTTGTAGAACTACTGGTTGACGGGGTATTTGAGTAATGGTGTATGTTTCTGCCGATAGGATAGTGGGCCTATTATCTTTGAAGCCTAGCGCCCCGGTGTGTCGGTGAAGCTTTTTCGGCATAGAGCTTGAGGAAACCTCGGCTCTCTTTCGCCATAGTGCCCGGCCATTTACGATATCGTTCTTGTAATTCTTCCTCTGACACTTTAAGTTCGAGACGGCGTTCAGGAATATTGATGGATATAAGGTCGCCAGCAGCGACAAGAGCTATAGGTCCACCATCAGCAGCTTCGGGCGAAACATGCCCTACACATGGCCCGCGACTAGCTCCAGAAAACCGACCATCTGTTACCAAAGCAACAGAGCTACCGAGACCTAAGCCCATCAAAGTGGCTGTAGGCATGAGCATTTCACGCATCCCCGGCCCACCTTTAGGGCCTTCATAACGAATAACCACCACATCACCGGGTAAAACTTGGTTATTTAACATAGCCGCCATGGCTTCCTCTTCTGATTCATAAACCTTGGCCGGTCCCTCATGAGTCATCATTTCTTCCGGCACAGCCGATTGCTTAACTACCGCGCCGTCAGGCGCTAAATTTCCATATAAAATAGCAATACCGCCCTGTTTGTGAACCGGATTATCTCTGGAAGTGATTATATCCCGATTGTAAACCTTGGCATCTTTGATGTTTTCACCAAGGGTTTTTCCGGTGATGGTGATAGTATCCGTGTGCAAGAAGGGCTCTATTTCTTTGAGAACTGCCGGGATACCGCCAGCTTGTTCTAAATCGGCCACATAGTATTTCCCCGAAGGCCAGACGTTAGCCACATGCGGGGTTTGCTTGCCAATGCGGTCAAAATCATGGAGCGAAAGTCCGAACCCGAGTTCCTCAGCAATTGCCAGAAGGTGTAAAATACAATTGGTGGACCCTCCAAGGGCCATAACTGCTACCACGGCATTTTCCAAGGCATCTCTAGTCATGATTTTTGAAGGTGTCAGCCCAGCCTTTAAGACTTCGATAATTTGTTTGCCGGACTTAACCGCTAGAATTCGTTTTTTGGCATAAATTGCCGGCGCTGAACCACACCCGGGAAGAGACATGCCAAGCACCTCTGCTAAGCAGCTCATACTATTAGCTGTTGCCATACCAGCGCAGGAACCAAAAGTGGGAGCAGCGGCACACTCTACTTCCAAAAACTCCTCTCTGCTTACTTTCCCCTTGTTGAATTCACCCAGGTATTCCCGGGCGGTTGAAGAGAGAATTCGTTTGTTCTCAGAGGGAATATACCCCGGTAGCATAGCGCCGCCGGTAAACATAATGGTAGGAATATCTACTCTGGCAGCCCCCATTAACATCCCTGGGATAATCTTATCGCAAGAAGCCATCAATACCAGAGCATCAAACCTGTTCGCTTCAGCTAGTATCTCAACAGAATCGGATATTAAATCACGGCTTGGTAGAACCCACTTCATGCCACTATGCCCCATACACAAACCATCACAGAGCGCGATGGTATTGCACTCAAAAGGGATTCCCCCAGCTGCCAGGACACCCTTTTTAACTTCTTCGGCAAAGGAGCGTAAGGGCATGTGACCGGGGTGAAATTCACTCCATGAATTGATAATGCCAATAAAGGGTTTAGCTATCTCCTCATCGGAGAGCCAGAGATCTCTCAGATAAGCCCGGTGACAAGCTCTTTCATCTCCTTCAACAACGACCTTACTCCTATGTTTCAGTTCCATATGGTTCCTCCTTTATTTTGTCACTACCGTTCTTGGCGTCTGGGCTATAACCCAGAGGATATTATCCTGAGAATGTTGCTTCTGTCAATATTTTTTTACTCGTGCAATACACTGCTTGAAGATGATAAAACCGCTCAAGCACTTCAGAAAACCAGCTTCTACAGGCGTATGCTTTTAGAGGGGAATATTACCATGTCTTTTTGTCGGCTTTGATTCCCTTTTCCCGTAAAGGGCTTCAAGGGTTACTATCAGTCTTGCCCTCGTCTCCCGAGGCTCGATAATATCATCAACCAACTCTCCATAGGCCATCGGATAGGGGTCGGCATTTTCCTTAAATTCAGCTACCTTCTTTTGGGTAAACTCTTCAGGATTTTCTGCCTGGGCAATCTCCTTTCTGAAAATAACCTTTACTATTGCTTCAGCACCCATTACGGCAGACTCAGCGATTGGCCAGGCATATATGTGGTCAACGCCAATATCCTTATCAATCCCCATAGCTGGTTTTGCCCCCCCGTATGCCTTGCGAATGAGCACGGCAATCTTGGGGACAACCGATTCGGCGATGGCATAAAGAACCTTGGCTCCGTGCCTCAAGATACCACCATGCTCCTGATGAGAACCCGGCAGGTAACCAGGAGTGTCAGTAAGGAAAATAAGCGGGATATTGAACGCATCACAAAAACGGATGAATCTGGCTTCCTTATTAGAAGCATCTACAGTCAGTGCCCCACCCATATAAAGAGGTTGACTGGCAACAATACCTACCGAATATCCATCAAGCCGACCAAAACCAGTAATTATATTCTTGGCAAACTCAGGCTTAAGTTCAAAGAACTCACCATCATCAAGAAGGAGAGGAATAACCCGACGCATATCGTAGACCCGGCGACTGTCGCTGGGCACAATCTCACTTAGCTGGTCAACCAATCTCTGGCGGTCATCCCCGGTTGGAACCCTTGGGGGGTCTTCATTATTATTAGAAGGGAGATAAGTGAGCAAAGTTCTAATCTTGGCAAAACACTCGTCTTCCGTCTTTACCCTCAGGTCAGCAAGCCCCGAGAGCTGGCAATGCACCTTGGCACCGCCAAGTCCCTCCATTGTTGTTTCTTCCCCCATCACCTCCTTTACCGCAAGGGGGCCAGTGGCAAAGGTTTGCCCGATACCGTCAACCATGAAAACAAAGTCGTTAAGAGCAACACCATAGCCGGCATTTCCTGCTGCCGGCCCTAGAATTGCTGAAATCTGGGGAATAACCCCTGAAGCCTCAGTGAAGCGACGGAAGAATGAGGAACGGGCACAAGAATGCGGGGCATTACTCTGCTCAAGTCTCCCTCCGGTTGAATCCCACAACCCGATGATGGGGATACCCGTTCTTATCGCCTTGTCTATAATAGTTGTCATCTTACCTCTATGGATGTCGCCAGTGGTTCCAGCTTTTACGGTAAAATCCTGAGAAAAGATGCTCACCCTTCGTCCATTTATTTTGCCGTAGCCGACAACGACACCATCCCCAAAAAGCTCACGTTTACTATCCTCGAGGAGACATGCCAGCATATTCATTTCAATGAAACTGCCTGGATCTAACAAACGCTCTATTCTCTCCCGTGCCGTAAGGCGTCCACTCTCATGCTGCTTTCTAATTCTTACTTTACCTCCGCCAAGAAGAGCAGCCTCCCTCTTTCGCTTTAGTTTTTCGATGCTGCTTTTAAGCTCCTCATCCACTTTTTACGCACCTCCCCTAGATAAATTTGGTTTTCTCTTATTCTACCTTGTGACCATACTTATGACAATAAGGAAAGCATCTGCAAAGCAGCCAATCGTTAAATTGCTACCCGGGTTAATAGACTATGCAATTAACTTGTGCTCTCAGTGTAGAGCAAAAATGTCTGCTTGCAGAACTGCACAAGTTGCTAATTATATGCTGGAAGGGGATGGGAGCGGATATCCAAAAGGGTTACGCTGGTTTTTAGGCTACTTTCCTCCTGATGCAAGTGAAGGTTAACTCTGCTACGTGATAGGCGACTATACACCGTTAGAGCAAAGCATTCTTGTCTTCTAGGTAACTCTGAAGGTCAGCCACAAAATAGCTCAGAAAGGTGATAACAATGGGCTTTAAGGCTCTTTACACTTATCCGACGAGGCAGCGAGGAATGGATATGGTGCGGGAGGTGGCCACCATCAAAACTTTAAGAGAGCAATAGGCTCCACGGTAGCCATAATAGCTACATTAGGACTTCAGATGAAGGTAATTGCCTACAACCCATATGTTTCAGAGGAGAAAGCTAGAGAGGTTAACGCAAAGTTGGTGGAGTTTCATAGCCTCCTAATGGAATCCGACTATATCTCTGTTCACGCAGCCGTAACCAAAGAAAGCAAGGGAATTCTAGGAAAGAAAGAATTTGACCTCATGAAAAAAGGGGTATTTGTCATCAACTGCGCTAGAGGCGAAATGCTTGATGACACGGCATTTTATGAGGCACTCAGCAGCGGGAAGGTGGCAGGAGCAGCTTTAGACGTTCTTGCTGAAGAACCACCCCTACTGGACAACCCGCTCCTTGGATTGGAAACCGTGATACTGACGCCTCATGCCGCTGGAATTACTGATGAGTCATTGGAGAGGATGTCAATCTCAATAGCGGAAAACATAGTCAATATTGCACAAGGCCGATTGCCAAACCTTAAGACCGTGGTTAATAAAGCTGTATTAAATTCCCCGCCATGGAATAAAACGGACGGAGTTGGAAATTAAGGCCTGACTGAAAGGTAGCTACTCAGTGAGACTATATTTAGGTGCAGCTACCTCATTCAGTATGCTAGACCATAGCTATTTCTACACAAACTAACAAAGAGCCTGCGAAGTATTTGACATTCTTGAAGCACCAGTATTAGTATTAATATCCGGTAATTTTTGGTTAAATGGCACGGCAGATTCCAAGTCATCAAACACTTTTCCAAGAATGATTCAAGAAGGCCAATGAGACTACTAAAATTAAACAGGAGGAATAATGAACGAACAGACCATTGTTATAGCCCTAGGCGGTAATGCTATCTTACAGCCGGGACAAAAGGGAACCGCACAAGAACAGATGGAGAACATAGCTACTGCCTGTGAGCATCTTACGGAGATAATCTCAAGCGGGAAATACAGAGTAGTCATCACCCACGGTAATGGCCCTCAGGTTGGCAATGTACTACTGCAAAACGAGGCAGCAAGCAGTTTAGTACCAGTAATGCCCCTGGATATATGTGGGGCAGCCACCCAAGGAACTATGGGATACATGATCCAGCAAACACTAGCCAATCACTTAAGAGCCGCTGACCTTAAGCACAATATCACTACTGTGGTCACTCAGGTAATAGTTGATAAAAATGACCCGGCTTTTGATAAACCAACTAAGCCGGTTGGTCCTTTCTATAAAAAGGAGGAGGCGCAACAGCTGCGTGAGGAAAGAGGATGGGTCATTGTTAAGGACAGCGGGCGCGGCTACCGGCGCGTAGTTCCTTCCCCCAAGCCTTTGAAAATCCAGGAATCGAGGATTATTAATGGTATGCTTAATAGCGGGGAAATCGTAATCGCAGTCGGGGGAGGTGGTATTCCAGTAGTAAGGGAAAAGAACAGGAGTTTACGAGGTATTGAAGCGGTAATCGACAAAGACTTAGCTGCAGAGAGGCTGGCGAAGGACATTGACGCCGACATATTTATGGTTTTGACCGATGTTGAGCAGGTTATGCTTAATTATGGTAAGGAAGATGAAATGGGAATTGCTCAGATGACAGTTGCTGAGGCAGAGAAATACTTGGCGGAAGGTCAATTTGGTGAAGGAAGTATGAAACCAAAAGTGGAGGCAGGTTTTAACTTCGTCAAATCGGGTGGTGATAAAATGCTAATAACTTCGCTAACCAAAGCGTCGAAGGCACTGCAAGGAAAAGCGGGAACAATAATTATTCCGTGATTTCAAGAGACTATTAAAAAAGGAGGCGTCAGCTATGAAATCACGGATGGCAGGCAGAGATTTCCTAACTCTAATGGATTTTAGTAAGGAGGAAGTGGAATACTTTTTAGATACCGCTGCTGAGCTAAAGCGGAGCCGGAGAATTGGAAAACCTCATGAATACCTCAAAGGCAAAACAGTGGCTTGCCTTTTCGAGAAGCATTCAACGCGAACTAGAGTTTCCTTTCAGGCGGGGATTGCACAACTTGGGGCGTAGAGTTTTTACCTGAGGCCTGACGAGCTCCAGCTGGCTAGGGGGGAACCCATTAAAGATACCGCCAGGGTAATCGACCGATATTGTGATGCGCTAGTTATCAGGACATTCGGGCAGGAGACAGTGGAGGAGTTTGCTCGATATATGGAAAACCCGGTGATAAATGCTTTGACCGACCTGACACATCCCTGCCAGGGGTTAGCTGACCTGCTAACTGTCCGGGAGAAGAAGGGTTGCTTTAAGGGCTTGAAATTAGCCTTTGTGGGAGACATGTTTAATATGAGTCATACTACCATGATTTGGGGGACAATGATGGGGATAGATACTTATATCGCTGGGCCATTAGAGAAATACAAGCCAAACAGCGACATTGTAAAACTTGCACGGGAAAAAGCTGAGGCAGGAGGGTCCAAGCTGGTGCTGACAAGTAATCTGGAAGAGGCGGTTACCGATGCTGATATAATTTTTGCCATTACATTTGTTAGTATGGGTCAAAAGGATATAGAACAAAAGAAGAAGGACTTTGCTCCTTTCCAGGTTACTGAGGACGTTCTAGTCAAGGCTAAAGACGATGTTATCTTCATGCACCCCTTACCGGCACATCGTGGAGATGAGCTGACTGAGGAGGTTGTTGAGGGACCGCACTCGGTGGTATGGGACCAGGCAGAGAACAGAATGCACGTACAGAAAGCAGTGCTGTGCTCGGTTATTGGTTAGCTCCCTAGTAACCATAAGACTTACTAGCATACCAGTAAATGGGCTGCGAGGTTGATGAGATTAAAAACTAACCATAGGAGATGGAAGAAGTGATACCTGGGTAAGGATATAACGCCAGAATAGAGAAGTGGCATATAAAGTATAGAAGAGGCAAAGCAATGGCTGGTGTTAGTAGCGAATATGGAAAGCTAAGGAAGGTGCTACTATGTAAACCTGATTATTTCGAGTGGCTACCTGTGAACGAAACTGCCTTAAAATATTTAAGATTAGGACAAAGTTTTACAGTTGAAGATGCTCAAAAACAGCATCAAGAGTTCTCTGATGCCTTTAGGTCCGCAGAGGTCGAAATACTGTATGTTGAACCCAGAAAGGGCCTTACCTATCAAGTTTACACCAGAGATATTGGTAAGAATACCAGGAAGGGTGTATTGCTGGGGGGATTTAGGTGGCCTGTCAGGCAGGATGAAACAAGTCTTTATGAAAAGTTCTTTACTAACCAGGGAATCCCTATTTTCGGGAAAGTTTCAAAGGGTATCTTTGAAGGTGGCGATATCCATTATATAGATAATGAGACCATGGTTTGTGGGTCGGGCGCCAGGTCAGAGAAAGAAGGGATGGAGGAAGCTGGGAAACTATTGAAAGAGGGGCTTGGCTTAAACTTGATTGCTGTTGAGCTGCCAGCCGACCTGTGTCACTTGGATTTAGCATTTACCAGGGTTGCTGAACGAGCCTGTCTGGCTTGCGTTGATATACTTCCCGATTCTTTCCTCAAAATGTTAAAGGACAGGAAAATTGAGATTATTGAGGTTCCTAAGAAAGAAGCTATCGATTTGAAATGTAATGTTGTCACCATAGATGACAAAACGGTAATGTCATTCAAAGAAAACACAGATGTAAACCATAAGTTGGAAGCGTTAGGTTTTGAAGTGTTCAAGCCGCACATGAGTATTTTTACCAGGGGGGGTGGTGGCCCCCGGTGCTCTTGTTTTCCTCTAGAACGAGACGAGGAGATGTGAGTGTCGGGAATAGCAACTGTTCCCTGGGTCTAATAGGCTATTAGAAAGGAGGAGTTAACTATGAAATCACAAATGGTAGGCAGAGATTTGCTAACTCTAATGGATTTTAGTAAGGAGGAAGTGGAATACTTTCTGGATACCGCTGTTGAGCTAAAGCGGAAACGGAGAATGGGGGAACCCCATGAATACCTCAAGGGTAAAACATTGGCCATGATCTTCGACAAGCAATCAACGCGAACCAGGATTTCTTTCCAGGCAGGGGTGGCACAACTTGGAGCGCAGAGTTTTTACATGAGGCCTGACGAACTCCAACTGGCTAGAGGGGAACCTATTAAAGATACCGCCAGGGTAATTGACCGGTACTGCGACGGGCTATTTATTAGAACCTCCAGTCAGGAGACAGTAGAGGAGTTTGCCCGCTATATGGAAAATCCGGTGATAAATGCCTGTACCAGTCTGACACATCCCTGCCAGGCACTAGCTGATATGCTGACCATCCGAGAAAAGAAAGGCGCTTTTAAGGGCTTGAAGCTAGTCTATGCCGGAGACGTGTGGAATGTGTGTCAGAGCCTGATGGTTGCTGGCCCGATGCTGGGGATGGATGTTTATGTCGCCAGACCAAAGGGGTATGAACCAAACGAACGTATTTTGAAGTTTGCCCAGGCAAAGGCTAAGGAGACGGGGACCAAGCTTGTAGTGACACACGATTTAGATGAAGCCGTCACCGATGCCGATGTAATTTACGCTAATACCTGGCACAGCATGGGAAAACAGGATATAGAAAAGAGGGTAAAGGACTTTGCTCCCTTCCAGATTAATGAGAGTGTCTTGAAAAAGGCTAAAGGCGATGTAATCTTTATGCACTGCGGACCTGCGTTTCACGGAGAGGAAATGACTGACGAGGTTATTGATGGCCCTCACTCGGCGGTTTGGGATGAAGCCGAGAACAGAATGCACACCCAAAAGGCAGTGCTAAGCTTGGTTATTGCTTAGTTTATTAATCAGTAGTGGCCAAAAGGTCGAAGAGGCAGAACGTAGTTAATTACCGAAAACGTATGGCAAATGGGCCACTACCTACTCAGTTCACTAATTAAGGTAGAAAGCCCTACTTTAGTTCCTTAACCATGCCAAACTTTATATACTACAATCAGAAGCCATTTCCTCTGTCCGAGATAAATCAGCAATTGCTAATTCGGGGGCGATTACACCACTGGTTCCCTAGACTTATAAGTCAAAAAAAGGTATAATAACATATAGTGTGTTTAGTAAGTATTACTCTATCTTTAAGGAAGCGCTGAGCTTAAATTAAGCCAGTGCTTCTCAATTTGAGGAGGTTATTATTATGCAATCTAGCCTGATTGGGAAAATTGAAAAGGCAAAGCGCTATGCCCAAGAAACCGAACGGGTTACCTTCTCCGAATTCTCCGTAGAATTCAAGGGGGAGCATGATAATTACATAACTAGCTACAAAGATAACAAGTGGCATTGCTCATGCCATTTTTTCTCAAATTGGGGGCTGTGTAGCCACACCATGGCACTGGAACGAATCCTGGGCAATATGCTACCCGAAGAAACCGGGACTACACAAATTGGTTACAATCCGTAATCCCATCCAACGGAGGGGTAAGTTATGTCCTGCTATTTTCGTCATTTGAAGGATATCTTAGAGGAAGCGGGCATTGAGGTTACCCCCACCAATAGAAAACAGGTTGACCAAGTCATTCATCAAACAGTTGGAGTAAGTTACAAAAACTGCCCGGAGACCTGGAAAAAGCTAAAACAGCAACTAACTGGCGATGAGCAGAAGCGGCAGGAGTTCATCAGCCAGTTGAGAACGGCTCTATAAACCGCCGCTACGTACCTGTTCAATTGCTTCGGCGACCACAAACAATGAGCCAGCAACGCAGATAAGGTCCCTCCTCCCAGCCAAGGCCAACGCCTCAGACAATGCCGATGGAATATTCTCGGCAACCTGAGCATCTCTGCCATTCTTAGCGAACTCGGCAACGATAGCCGCTAGTGCCATAGGTCGGGGATGATGAGAATGAGAGACAATAACTTTATCCGCAATAGGAGCTAACTCTGAGACTACGCCAGCTATGTCCTTGTCATCTGATGCCCCAATAACCAGAATAACCCTATCAAAGTCAAAATACTGCTCCAAAGCCTCTCGTAATCTTCGAGCAGCGTCCGGATTATGAGCTCCATCAACCACAACCAGAGGATGACGACTAATAATCTGTAGACGCCCCGGCCAGTTTACTCGTGCCAGACCAGCGGTAATACTACTGCGAGAGATATTAAACCCCTTCCCGACTAGAACCTCCAGGGCAGCCACCGCAGTAGCCGCATTGGCTAGCTGGTGCCTTCCCACAAGCGGAATAGATAGGTCATAATCACCACATCTTCCGTTTATATGTAGTTGCTGCTGGTTATCACTAAAACCAAGACTCTGCCAAGTAATATCTTTGCCCACCTTGATTAATGGCGCCCCGCACTTGAGACAAGTTTCTTCTATTACCCGAGCTGCCTCATCTAGCTGAGGATAGGTTACCACTACACTTTCAGGTTTGATAATACCCGCCTTCTCAGCCGCAATTTCAGCCAAAGAATTACCGAGCACCTCGGTATGGTCAAGGCTAATAGAGGTAATGATGCTAACCTCAGGGTTAATAACGTTAGTGGCATCAAACTTACCTCCCATACCCACCTCCAGCACCTGGAAATCCGCTCCCTCAACGGCAAAGTGAGCAAAGGCTAGTGTTGTTAGCAACTCAAAAGTAGTTAACCTGCCATAGGTGGCTTTCCGATTTACTGCCTCAGCCTCAGGTTTAAGTCTTTCTACCAGAGCCGCCAGCTCAACCTCTGAAATTAACTCTCCATCAATCCTAATGCGCTCTCTCCAGGTGTGCAGATGAGGCGAGGTGTAGACCCCAGTGGTATAACCTGAAGCAGTAAGGGCTGAGGCAATCATAATCGCTACGCTTCCTTTACCATTGGTGCCAGCAATGTGAACTGACCTCGCCCTTAAATGGGGACTGCCTAACCGAGACAGCAGCTCCTCCACTCGCCTCAAGTCATAATTAGCCGCATTATGTGCCAGCCGGGGCACTACTTCATAGTCTGTATAGCTGGATAAATAGTCTATCGCCTGTTGATAATCCACCATCATCCCTTTCTAAGAGAGCTAATGTGAATATTCTACCACTTGACGCTCGCTCTAGCCACTGATATTATCAACTTGTCACCGGTTAAAAATAACCTCAGGAGGTACCAAATGAACTTCATGGAAAAACTAATAGCTGCCAGTCAGAAAAACAACAGCCTACTCTGCGTCGGGCTTGACCCTGACCCAAGACTGATGCCGGATAATGTAGGTGTCTTTAAATTCAATAAAGCAATCATTGACGCTACCGCCGATCTGGTATGTGCCTATAAGCCAAACTTTGCTTTTTATGAAGCTCTGGGCAATGAAGGGCTTGATGCCCTGAAGCAAACCGTTAAACATATACCAGGCAATATTCCAGTAATAGGAGATGCCAAACGAGGCGACATCGGTAATACGGCTAAGGCTTACGCCAAGACCATTTTCTCTGACTTTAATTTTGATGCCACTACCGTGAATCCCTATCTTGGTTTCGATTCACTAGAACCCTTCATCCAATATCAGGACAAAGGGGTATTCATCCTATGCCGAACATCAAATGCCGGTGCGGTTGATTTTCAATCATTACGATGTATAGAGCATAACCGTCCCCTATTTGAGGTAGTAGCTCTGAAAGCCAGCGAGTGGAACGTACACGGCAATATAGGGCTGGTTGTCGGTGCTACCTATCCTGAGGAACTAAAACTGATTCGACAAAACCACCCCGATATGCCCCTCCTGATACCAGGCATTGGTGCTCAGGGAGGAGACCTGGAATTGACTGTTCGCTATGGAGTTGATGCTCGGGGAGAGAAAGCCCTCATCAACTCGTCACGGCAAATTATATACGCTTCACGGGACGAGGATTTCGCCGAGGCGGCACGGAAGGCTGCCTCCGAGTTAAGAGAGCAGATTAACCAATATCGGTCTACCCGTACATCCTTATAAATTAGTAAAGGAGGTCATGGACTATGTCTGAGAAAAAGGAAATTAAGAAACTGGAGAAGATTGCTACACATTCGATTTCGAGTGAAGAGAAAAAGCAGGCAATTGATACACTGGCTGCTTATGGAGGAATTAGTATTCCTGCAATTCTTAGGGTCTTGGAGCAGAGTACAGCTCAAGAGGTAAAGGAACACGGTTTGAAAAAGGTCAAAGAACTTAAGGAAAAGGCTAGTAAATAGGTCTCAATTCCTTTTACTGTAGGTCAAAGAGAGAGAATTACTTTTAAATAGGATTCCGTCTCTTTACATTACTACTCTTAATAAATAGTCTTTCAGCTCTTCGGGGGCAAGAATGGTTATGGAGATAAAGCTGGGCGATGTGGTTCGCCTCAAAAAGAAGCATCCCTGTGGCAGCTACGAGTGGCAGGTAGTAAGACTCGGTGCAGATATCGGCATGAAATGCCTAAAATGTCAGCACCGGGTTCTCCTAGAACGAAGTATTTTTGAGCGTAGAGTAAAAACCTTTATATCTAGAGGGCAATAATGACTCACCCAAGAGATCTAGAGGATATCATTACTGAAGAGTGACTTACTCTTAGGTGTCTTTGGGAACTGGATAAGGTTTTAGGAAGGGGAGTGAGGATGCTATCCTTCAAGATGGCAATACGGTTCTTGGTATACGGCAGAACCCAAACCATATTGATTGTCATTGGCATAGCCGTTGCCATATCTATTCAGGTATTCGTGGGCTTGCTTATAGATAGCCTGCAAAGAACCCTAGTTGACAGGACAATAGGTAATACGTCTCAAATTACTATTACTTCTGCAACAGATAGCTCCGCCATACGTAGCTGGCAAGGCATGGTTAGTGAGATAGAACAGATGGGTATAGTGAGGGCACTATCAGCTTCCACCAGTGTTAATGCCTTTGTGCAAGACGAAGACCGTAGCCTACCCATCTTAGTTAGAGGGTTCAATTTTGATGCAGCAGATAGGATATGGAACATCAGCGATGCCATCTATGAAGGTAGCATTTATCGTTCGAGAAGAGAGGTGCTGGTTGGCAAGGATTTACGAGAAGAGCTAGAGGTCAATCTTGGTGATAGACTAGTGGTAATAACACCGAGCGGTTCTACGAATACACTCACCATATCCGGTTTTTATGATTTAGGTGTATCCAGTATAAACAAAACCTGGGTCATAACCTATCTTGAAACTGTCCAGAAAATATTTGACCTTGGTGACAGGGTAACATCAATAGAGATGAAAGTTGATGATGTGTTTCAAGCCGATGTTATGGCCAATGAGATACAGCAAAAATTGGATAATGAGGACATTAAAATAGAGAACTGGAAGGAGCAAAATCAAGAGCTCCTCAGCGGTTTAGAAGGTCAAGAGACCTCAAGCACAATAATCCAAGTAGTTATTATCCTCTCTGTGATAATTGCCATTTCAAGTGTTCTAGCTCTCAGTGTTCTTCAAAAATCTAGAGAGATAGGTATTTTGAAAGCCATGGGCATCAAAGACCGAGCAGCCAGCCTGATATTTATTTATCAGGGTTTCTTGCTTGGTTTAGTAGGCTCGGTAGTAGGGGTAGCATTAGGTTTAGGGCTAATATACGCCTTTATCAACTTTACTACCAGCCCGGATGGTGCTCAATTAGTAGATTTGTATATTGGATATGATTTCATTCTTCGGTCATGGCTGATTGCTCTACTGGCTTCAACACTGGCCGGAGTTATTCCCGCCAGAAAGTCATTGACACTCAACCCTATAGATGTAATCAAGGAAGTATGATATGGGTATTATTGAACTAAAGCAAGTAGACAAAATATATACCGGCGCCGTCAATACCCAGGTACTATTCGGCATAGACCTCGTCTTTGAGGAGGGTTCTTGCAATTCTATAGTAGGCACATCTGGAAGCGGGAAGTCCACGCTGTTGCACATAATAGGAACTTTAGACAGGCCTACCAGAGGACAGGTTCTAATAAATGGACAGAGAACAGACAGCATGGATAAGAACCAGCTTGCTGAACTGAGAAACGAAACCATTGGTTTTGTCTTCCAATTTCACCACCTCCTTCCGGAATTCACGGCGATGGAGAACGTTGTTATACCTTACCTAATACAGAAAAGAAGGCTCACAAAAGAGATACTAAAGAGGGTCGATGAACTCTTCGAGATGTTAGGTATTTCGGATGTGAAGCACAACCCGGCTATGAAAATGTCTGGCGGTCAGCAGCAGAGGACAGCCATAGCCAGAGCCCTGATAAACAATCCAAAGATTATCTTGGCGGATGAACCTACCGGCAATCTGGACTCTGAAACCGCAGATAGAATATGTAAGTTCTTCCGCGAAATAATCGATAGATATGAGACAACATTTATAGTTGTAACCCATGACCAAAGAGTTGCCGAGCATACCGAGAGAATTGTTGAAATTAAGGACGGTAGAATTAATACTGATAAATCAGAATAATATCTACCCGAGAAAGAAGTGACCCGCCGTATTATACATATTGACCTTGATGCCTTCTTTGCCGCTATGGGCAAAACTGTAGCGGGCGGGGTCCCGGTAGCTGGGGGCTACTCCATAGACCAGTTCAGCGAGCAGACTCAGGGCACGAATAGTTTTAGGGCCCACACCCTGTAGCCCCAGCAGTTCTTCAAAGTCGTGAGGCTCGCGTTCGTAGGTGCTTAAAAGAATCTTGCTCAAACTATCGGGGTGGAGGTCACGGATATCAATGAGGTGGTAGGGAGGCAAGTTTAGGAACTTGAGCCTTTTGAGGTCAGCTAAGATGTCCGACGGTTTTTGCTGAGTAGCAATATCAGTGATGGAGGTTAGGGCGGGGTCGCTTTCGCTGGCAACCAGGTTCAGTGCCTGTTCCCTTGTCTCAGACAAGATAGACGAGTGGGGTTCATTGACAAAGCTGCTCACCACCTCGCCCAACCAGTGATAGCGACGGGCATAGCGGTTGATTTCATTCATACCCTGTTGAATGACCGTCCATGAGTCGCCGCTAGCAAAAAAGGTATGGTGATAGAGATGGTAATCGTCCTGGACGGCGGCACTATCCACCTTGGCTGACATCCGGCTGGCATATACCCTACCTCAGTTAGAAGCCACAGCTAGTACAGCTACCAGCGCTACAGCTGGAACAGGAACTCCCGCCTACGGGAGCAATAAGGCCACTCTCACTCTTAGTACGTGAGCAGAATGTAGAGAGCATTCGTTCCGCTTTGTTATGGCAATGGGGGCAGGAAGCCTCGTCGCTGGCCTGGCTCAGCGAACGGAGTAACTCAAATCTTTGATGACAACTAGAGCAAACATACTCATATATTGGCATTTTTTCTTTCCTCTACGATTAGTTTAAGCCATTTTTAGCCAGCAAGTCAAGCTTCCCAGACTAGCTCACCGCCGATAATGGTCATCTCCACACGGATGTCTTTTATCTGCTCTGGCAGTGATTTAAGAGGGTCACTACTCAATACTACCATATCTGCCAGTTTACCCTGGGTAATGGAGCCCTTTATATCTTCTTCAAAAGAAGCGTAGGCAGCGTTTATGGTATACATAGACAGCGCCTCTCTGGCTGAGACACGTTCCTCTGGTAGAAGATACTGACCTGACTCTGCCTGCCGGGTAACAGCAGCACAGATACCAACCAGAGGGTTATCCGGGACAACCGGTGAATCTGAACTGCCAGCCACGACCAAACCACTACTTAAGGGAGACTTAATTCGGTATAGCCACGGTAGTTGGCTCTCTGGCACCCGAGCTAAATACCTTTCACCACTATAATAGAGAAAGGGAGGCTGGGTAACGATAACTGCCTGAAGATTACTCAATCGCTTAAGCAAATGGGGCGGACACTCAGCACAGTGCTCTATACGATGGCGTCGATCATTTTGAGGGGATTGGTTCTGGGCATACTCTAGAGCAGCAATGGTTGCCTCCACTGTACTTTCCTCAATAGCATGGATGGCTAGTTGAAAACCAGCTTGATGGGTAGTAAGCACCTGCTGGTTCAGTTCCGACTGTGTGGGGTGTAGTTGCCCTGTGGTTTCATCCAGCATTATCTTGACACCACCCAAGCGCAACTGGCTATCCCCCGCACCAAACGCTAAGGCTACCTCTTGAAACTGGCTCAAGGTTTCAAAGCCAAACATCATGTACACCCGGCTCTTTAACTTGTCCTTAAACTGCTGGTACATTTGCCAACGGCCGAGGTTATTACTGGCAGTAGCCTCCTGTAGAGATGTAACACCGTAACACAGGTAGTGCTGATTGACTAGAGCCATACCTCTGGTTAGCTCTTCTTCGGATAGTGACGGCAAAACATTTTTCCTGATGTAGCTCAGCATGTTGAATAAAATACCACTCGGCTCGCCGGTAGCGAGGTCCCGTTCGATAAGTCCGCCAGGTGGGTCTGGGGTTTCCCTGGTTATACCTGCCAAAGAGAGTGCCCTGCTATTAAGTACACAGGCATGAAGTGAGCGGTGAGTCAGGACTACCTGATGCTGGGGAGCCACCTCATCTATATCCCAACGGGTAGGATGACGCTTTTCGGCAAGATAGAAGTCATTATAATCGGTACCGGTAAGCCATTCGCCAGGTGGGCTATTCTGGGTTCGATTGCGGATGGCTGTCTTCATATCAGCGATAGAGCTAACTGATGATGGACTCAGGTCAAGGCTTAGTAGCTTCCTTATGAAGGAAATAACATGGCAATGAGCATCATTAAAACCAGGGACCACCGTCTTACCCCGGCAGTCGATTACTTGAGTTCCTACTCCCCTAACCGACTCCAGCTCTTCACTGCCCGCAACCAGCAAAATCTTGCCGTTCTTGATAGCCACCAGATTAGCACTTGGCTGCCTGGGGTCTATAGTTATCACGTTGGCATTTTTAAGAATAAGGTCAGCAACCAGCATTTTAGAAACTATTTATCTACTCCCTCCGGCAGTAAATCACGGAAGTAAAATGAATCTCTCAACACTTGTTCACCCAGTGTATAGCCTATTCTCTTTTTGAATATTGGCCCATCAAAGACGAAGGAGTGAAACTCTCCATTCTCACCCGCCGGGTCAACATCAGGCGGAAGCTCGGACAGAAAATGTTTATCCAGTACCCTGCCGAGGAATCCCTCACCTAAGACTTTTGAATTAACACAGGTAACGATAGCCTGGAAGCCCAACTCTATAAATGACCGGGTAACTTCAGCAGTATCCCTTCCCCATATGGGGAAGATTCCCTTCATCCCCAGCTGCGATAGATTATCCTCTCGGTATTTCCGCACCCCTTTCAAAAAAATGTCACCAAAGACTACTGAGGAAACACCAGCTTGCTTGAACCTGATGAGGATTTCCCTCATCTTAGATTCATACTCTTCATTAGAACAGTCCTTGGAAATAGAGATTTTCTCAAGAGGTAGGCCTAAAGAGTGTGCCTGCCGTTCAACTAAAGTCCTCGGCACACCGTGCATACTAACCCTATCATAATCACTAGTAATAGTGGTGAGCAAAGCTAGTATTTCATATTTTTGACTTTTTTGAATTTCATAGAGACTGATAGCACTATCCTTGCCACCACTCCAGCAAAAGAGCACCTTTTCCATTTTTTGAGTTACCTACCTCACCCCCTGTGCCCCACTCCTTCAACCGTGGTGTACGAAAGGTAAAATTCCCACGGTTTCCTAGGCAACATTATACAGGGACATACGTATAGTATAATATACCTTCATTTTCATGTCATCTACGCCAATCCTCTCTACTAAGGACATGGGTAAGCTCCTTTGCTCAATCGTAGAGGATTCCGTCACCAGGTTTCTAAGGTTACTGGCGTAGTTCCGCACTGCCTAGGAACCAGCCATGTCCACAGATTTGTAGCGCAACGTCTCGGCCACCTCAGCCTTTGCCTGCAACAATCCCTCCTTTAGTAGAGGAACGTATCTCCTATGGTATACTCATGTAGTACATCTCTCTGTCCCTAAAATCTATGAGATACTAGCCGAAAAGTATGTCATACGGTCTAAGTGGAAGAAAAACAAGCCGAGAGGCCCAATACCACAGGCCGTTAAGCCGAGGCAGGTAATCCAGATGGATACCATTGCTTTCGGAGAACTCTTCGCTTTCACTGCGATTGATACCTTCAGCAAGGAAGCCGATATTCTCCTGGTGCCAGCGCTGACAGCAGAATATGGTATTTATGACTCAGCCAGTTGAGGAATACTCCGGTGAAACGCTCGCCTCTGAAGGTCTCTGTCCAGCGTTCAAACTCTAGGTCAGTGGTGATTCTCATAGGCCTTGTCATGTAGTGTATTTCTTGCCCATTCTCATTTAAGTTTACTTCTCTGCAGGTTGTAGGTGTCCACGGTATCAATGTCAACACATATACCCTCGCAGTTAACGGGCACCTCAAGGACATCATCAGGGTACCGATGAATTATCTCTCTGCCACCAATGTCTCCCTTCAGGCTCAACAACTCTTCTTTATATTTGATGGATAAGATAACCGGGTGCCCTCTCTTACCCTGATATGTGGGTAGAACGATGCCTTTATCATGAGCGCCAAATGACTCCACCAAGCAATTGATAGTTTGGCTATCGATAAAAGGTTGATCTGCCAAAGCAAGCATGATACCCTGGGCATTATTACTTATCGATCCCAGCCCGGATACTATAGATGTGCTCATACCATCACGATAAGCTGCATTTACAACCATGCTAATCGGCCTTTTGGCTATCAGGCTAACTATTTCCTCAGCTCTATACCCTACTACTACCACAACATCATGCACCTCAGAATTAAGAAAGTTGTCAATCGTACATTCCAGAATAGTGGTCTTCCCCAGCGGTAAAAGTTGCTTCGGTTTACCCATACGCCTCGATTCACCAGCAGCCAGAATTATCGCCGACACTAATTTAGCCATTACTAATATTTTATCACACTTTA
>CAZNEL010000006.1:0-34093 GCA_964572285.1 uncultured Dehalococcoidales bacterium
TATCCTCTTTACCAAAGACCAGCTCTATGTCCCGGTCTGAAGCGAGGTTCACCACCGAGAAGTGGCTGGGAATCGTTTTCACCGGCTGTGGTCCATCAAGCAGACTGGCAGCATCTTCTCCGATAGTAAGCTGTGATGAGACATGGATGGTCCCGTAGGTGCTGGTACCGGATAGAACCTCGGCGATAAAGGGGTCGGAGACATCCGGTGGAATAAGGGCTAGCTTGGGATCGGTTACTCCCAGAGTAACATCAGTTATCATGCCGAAGAAGCGGCGCTTGTTGCCCTCGATGGCTACATAGCGTCCCACCACCATATCCTCCACCGACGCTGAACTATCCAGCTTTACCTCTACCCCTTTATTTAAGGAACCAGAGACAACAATGCCTAATCTTTCACTATTTTCTTGAGTCATAGCCTGAGCCTCCCCAAAATAGCTTTAAGCTGGTTAAGGTCATGGCTGAGCAGGATAGCCAGCTCTTTACCTGCCGCTACCAGGAATGCCCGGGGGTCTTCAAAGACCTGACTCATCTGGCGTAAGCAGGCGGCAATAAGCTCGTCGGCTGGAACCGGTAAGCGGGTGTTAAGCAGTATATTTATAAAGTCAAATGATTGGCTGAAGGCTCTTATCTCATCATGAGTACACTGGTAAGCGAAGCCGTGTATTCGGGCGGGTTTGGGTGGCAGGTAGTGGTGCAGTTTTTCATCTTTATAGCCGACCACCAGAACGCTGAATTCGCTGCGTAGTAGCTTTGACAGCTGAGGATTTGACTGGTAAATTGCCTCCTCGCTGTCCTCATCTTTGCCCCGGGCGATAGGACGGCGCCCCGGCTCAAGGCCGGTTGTAGTAGCGTGATAGACTACTCCATATAGCTCAGTGTGTGAGTCCCTAGTCTTCACCAGGCTGCCGAAAGGTGGCAACTGGTATAGTTCATAGCACTGGGCAACAAAATCCGTGGTGCTGGCCTCGATGACCTCACCGACTCTTCGTATTTCCAATTATCTACCTCACCCCCTTTGTCCCCCTCTCCTTCAAAGGAGAGGGGGAGTGGTTTTTTAGAGGGGCGTCACCCCTCTAAAACTCCCCGCATAATTATATTGCGTTGAAGATTTTGTGCTTCTACTATTTCTTCTGTGGGGCTTCCGGCTTCTTTTCTGGTGCCTTCTTGGGTTTCTTTACATTCTTTCTGCCTTTACTTCCCATTTCTAGCCCTCCTTAAATCTTTAATCTTTTTAGTAGGTTGTTTTACCTGTGGTCTATGCTGGGTTAATGGTTCGTGTACCTCCCGAATTATTTTCCCTGTCTCTGCATTTTCAACGACCTCATGGTATTCATTATTCTCTCTGTCTATGATTCTTACAAGATTTACACCTCTTTTTAGGCTCGGGTCGCCGCTTTCAAAACGCCCTTGCTCCATCTGCTTACTAAATTCGCTATAAACTCCTCGTTTTTGCCTTAACCTTGAATTGGCAAGAATATCGAGCCCCAACTTCAAATGGGCACTTTTTTCATAAGCTTTATGGAGCTGTCCATTCTGTCCGCATTCTGGGCATGGGCCTTTGTGGTTAGGTGGCAGTTCCGCACCACATTTACAAACATATTTAAAATCATTATCCATAAATTATAGCCCTCCTCTTGTAACCCTCTTAAATCCAAAGGTTACAGTAATGCTGAATGGTATCATGCTATATTGGTATTAATACTGTTACATCACAGCCACGCCCAAATAGTATGGCCAGATGACGATGCCGAGAATGATTTTCCACCATATCAGATGAGCATAGCCGATAGTAAACAACCAGCCGATAAACCAGATAATACCGCCTAAACCGGCTGCTGCGCCGCCACCCCTAGACCTTCTTTCCTCTGACATCTTTGGCTCCTTCCTACCCCTATTGCTACTTGTTTGCTCGGGAGGGCATTATATTATTATAATTCCTCTACTCTCTCCTTTTAAGATAGGGGGATAAAGGGGGTGAGGTAGTAATTCATTTTAACTCTTTCCCCAGTGTATTTGTATATCCTTAACGATGCCCTTTGGTTCAAACCAGACATTGCCCAGTTCTTCACCCAATTTATTTATTATTCTACCTTGCTTCTCTAAGCTTGCCTTCCAGGTTTCAATTCTGGCTAGTTCCGCCGAGCCCTGGGTGTAAACTTTTCCTTTAACTTCCTGATTGTACTTCTCAACATCACTATTATACTCGTTTAACAACTCTTTGTACTCTTGCCACTGTTGCTCGTATTCCTCATAGAAGCTATACAGTAGTGATTTAGCTTTATCTACAGGGATTAGTCCGTATTCCTTGCCCATCTCAACATAGGCTATCGCATCCCAGCTAGTGGGACTATCACTCACGAAACTAAATCCCTCATCGGTCTCGACAAGACGTAAATTTAACTTGCTGGCAAAGTTCTCTCCGGTGCAATCAATGTATACCAGTCCCATATCTGTAGTCTCAAAAGCATTTGAGGCATGCCCTTTATCGCTTCCCTCAAATTGTATACTTACCCAGGCGGCTCTAATTCCGGCTGCCTCAGCATTATTATGCACATCCTCGGCAAAATCAGCACATACATAACCGATATATGGATTTTCCAGGTAGTCATTAGTATCAGTGGGGTCTTCTTGAATAAAGGCTACTAGCTCCCCATAAGTAGGATTAGTAGCATCAGGATTATTTGTCAACTCAATTGGCTCTCCGTCTCCTCCAACTTGTAAAGCACCGTTTTCGTAAATATATAGCGGGTTTGATGTGCAACTGACCACCGAGCTAGCTAATAAAACAAGTAACCATATAATTAGAATTGAATACCACTTGTATCTTTTCATGTAACTTCTTTATATTAAGGGAAGCCTGAAGGGGATGAGGTCAAACATAATCCTAAATCCACCTTGTTCTCTTACTCTGGCTCTTGGCGGAGATAAGGCTGGGCAGTTTCTCATCCACCAGTGATGACTCTACCAGTTGCCAGAAGTATTCTCTATCTGCCCCGGTTACCACTGCCTGCTCGTGGGCTTCAGAGAGCGCCACCGGGTAGCCCTGCCCCCGCCGGCACTGGTCTAAAACCAGGGTATGAGTCAGGTTGAGTAAACCTTCATCCATAGCTACCCACCGGGGGATTTCAACACGGGCTATTTCGTCGTCTGCCCTGAGGTAGAAAAAGTAGACCTGGTGCACTCCATAGTGCTTCTTAACTATGGAAGACTGGTTGAAAAATACGGCTGATCTGTCTCCTGGAGAGAGTATATTTATGAACAGATCCCGGTCTCTGATGCCGGGTACCTGATCACATTCTCTTGAGGTACATTCGGAACAGCGGTCGGTATCAATAACCTCGCGAGGGCAAAAAGCCACTCGCAGGGCATTGACCACGTCGTTGCTGCGAGAAAAGCTAATGTAGCTGGCGATGGCCAGTTTTCTGTCTTGATTGAGTTTTCTCATCTCGTCAAGATAGTGTAAATAGCCCTCGTCAAGCAGTGTCTTTTTTACAAAATCAGCATAAGGATCAAGGGGCCACATGATAAGTGAACCATCAATCAGCGCCAGCGTGGAGCTACCGGGTGGTTGCCCGGCTGCCAGTTCTGCCAGCCGCTGGCATTCATCTACGCTACGCTTGATACCCAGCAGCGCGCCCTCTATGGGCTGCTCTCTATCTTTAGTCTCGCCAGGGGTGATAACCATGTCTTCTTCTCCGGAATAGAGATGGGGGAGGCTATCCAGGGTGGCATTGGGGGAGGCACCATAGTGAAGGCTGACACTGCCGATGTTTATCAAGAAGCACCTAGTTGAGCGGTGGCGGTCAACGTCAATATTAGAGCCGTCGGTAGCCATGACGGTGAATTCCCGGGGTAGGGGTGGTGCTGCATAGTGCTGGCTGAGCCCATCTACCAGACCAGCCACCAGCCAGGTAGTCTTACTGGCAGCGATTTTCCTTTTCAGATTTTCAAAGTCGTCATTATGTTTGCAGAGGGCTGACAGGGCATTTTGAAGATGCTCTTGTCTTTCTTTTGCGCCGGTCTTCAACTGGGCTACCATACTATCAATCTGAGGTGCTATCTTATTTAAATCTAACACATCGCTCTCATGTTATCTAATGCTCTTCAAGGGTACAACAATTTGAGGAGCTGGATGAATTTCTTGTCCCTTCTCTTGACACTCTCATCTTCACCTTTGTCGAAATAGCTGGTGGCATAATTAAAGAACCCCTTCCCGCTTTTTAAGCCCAGCTCGCCGGCTTCTACCATTCTCTTGAGGGCTTCAGGTGGTTCCTTGGCATCACTAATCAACTTAAATAGTCGGCAGGTGTCAGTATACCATCCGTCGAGGTCACCCAAGTCACAGGTTTCCAGCGGACCGATAGCTGCCAGACGAAAACCGAAGCCTCTCTTCACAATAAGGTCAATGTCTTCGGGGCTAGCGATGCCCTGCTCCCAGAGTGACCACACTTCGCGAACCATCGCGTCCTGTATGCGATTGTGGACAAGGCCAGGAAGCTCCTTCAGGATTTTTACTGGCATTTTCTTGACCTTCTTGAGCAGGGCATAAATTAACTCTACCGTTTCATCTGAGGTGTCCTCGTTATGTGCAATTTCGACCAGCGGCACTATGTGGGGTGGATTTATCCAGTGAGTAGTTAGTACCCTATCCTTTCTTTTACATCGGGCAGTAAAATCTCGCAGTATAAGAGTAGCGGTATTACTGGCAAAGATAGTATGCTTGGGACATAAGACATCGAGGTCACCAAAAAGCTTTGTCTTCACCTCGGCGTCATCGGGAACGGCTTCGGTGACAAAATCAGCATCCTTCACTGCCTCTTTGAGATGAGTGGTAGTGGTTATGCGAGATAGCGTTGTCTCGAGCATATCTTGAGAAATTAAGCCACCCTCAACAAAGGTCCCAAGGGCATACCTGATATGTTTCAAGGCATTACTGAGACTCGTCTCTCGTCTGGCATTCAGAGTTACATCATAACCACCCAAGGCATACGTAAGACCAATTCCATGCCCCATAATACCCACCCCAATAATGCTTATCTTCCTAATATCTTCTAGGTGCATACCTGTTCTCCTTTCTTGATTGTTTTATTATAGCATTTATATTCGTAAAAACAATTTATTATCAGGGGCTCTCCCTGTGTAAAGTCATTTTAATTTACTATTGGTGGGTAGCCCAGGGTGAGTATTAAAGGTAATCAGTGTTATAATGAACCTTGGACTCGTATGTATTAGGGTAAATTAGTTACTCTTTCGAAGAAGGTTGTTTTATGCTCCCGATTTTATTAAGCATCATAGTTATATCATTTTCTGGAGTAATGATGCCCGGGCCGATGTTTGCCGTAACGCTGGCTAAAAGTTATAAATCACCGTGGGCTGGTACTCAGATAGCCATGGGCCACGCAGTAATAGAGGTTCCCTTGATATTGCTCATCTACTTTGGTTTCGCCCAGTTCTTTCAGAATAGTGTGGTGCAACTGGTGCTGAGTGTACTTGGCGGCGGTATGATTATCTGGCTGGGTATCAGTATGTTTCGTACCCGCACTGAGGTGGTTAAGGGGGGCAAGGATTTGCCTTACAGTGCTTTTACAGCTGGTATCATTACCAGTGGACTAAACCCCTTTTTCCTGCTTTGGTGGGCGACTATAGGCAGCATGCTTATTATGAAGTTCCTTTCTTTTGGCATCATAGGGTTGATCATATTTATCGTGGCTCACTGGCTATGCGATCTGATTTGGCTATCCTTCGTGTCGGTTACCGTCTACAAAACTCATTCACTCTGGCGTATGAAATTTCAAGAGTGGTTATTTATTGCCTGTAGCTTGCTGCTTGTCGGCTTTGGAGGTTGGTTTGTGGTGTCAGGTATCCAATCAATAATCTAACTTCTCATAAATCAATATGGTTTAGAAAAAGATAGCCGGTGTTATAATTACGATAAAATACGGGCATAGAGGGCAGTATTGTGAGGAAAAAAACTCAGAATTACATTTTATTTGTCATCCTGTTTTTCCTCGGTCTGTTTCAGGCTGTGACTGGCTTTGTACTATGGTTGGCTTTACCACATGGTGGTGGGGGTAGGGGTGGTAGTACAGCCACCTTCTGGACACTCTCAAGGGACACCTGGGTTGATCTTCACGACTGGGTGGCAGTGGCGCTGGTGGTCATGGTTATAATACATCTCATTTTGCACTGGAAGTGGATTGTCTATATGACAAAATCATATTTTAAGCCATGAGTTTTCAGTAAAGCTTTATGGAGAGGGGAATTGTGAAAGTAGGTTATGTTTATGACCCTATCTATCTTAAGCATGATACCGGGCAGCATCCAGAAAACGCCAGCCGGTTGGAAGCAATCATTTCCCATCTTGAAGAGACCCAGTTTATTCACCAACTGATACCTGTTAAACCCCGCTCCGCTACCACTCAGGAATTATCTCTAATACATAGTCATCAGCATATAGCTTATGTTCAGGAAATGGTGATGCGGGGTAAGAACTGGCTGGATGCTGATACTGCGATATCGGCTAATTCCTACGATGCCGCCCTGTATGCTGCCGGGGGTGTTATCAGGGCAAGCGAAGCAGTTATGGATGGGGAGGTGACTAGTGCTTTTGTCTTAGTTAGACCCCCGGGGCATCATGCCACTGCTAATCAAGCTATGGGCTTTTGTTTATTTAATAACATAGCTATTGCCGCTAAATATACTCTGGCTAAGTATAAACTAGAGCGTATCGCCATCATTGATTTTGATGTACATCATGGTAACGGAACACAGGAGAGTTTTTACGATAATCCCCATGTTCTCTATATATCGACCCATCAATTTCCCTTCTATCCGGGAACGGGTAGTGTTGATGAGACTGGTAAAGATGAAGCGATAGGGACTACGGTCAATATACCACTACCAATTGGTTGTGGTGACGCTGAATATCTATCGGTTTTCGAGCAGATTATTGTACCAGTAGTTAGACGCTTCAGCCCACAGCTTATCCTGGTTTCTGCTGGCTATGATGCTCACTGGGCTGATGGATTAGCCATGATGCAGGTAAGCATCACCGGCTTTGCCCAGATGGTAAAAATTATCAAGGGTTTAACCGATGAACTGTGTGGTGGACGGCTGGGTTTCACTTTGGAGGGTGGCTACAATTTGACTGCTTTAGCTGCCTCGGTAAAGGCAACTTTTGATGTACTGCTGGGTAATAACAATATTGAAGACCCTTTGGGACAATCTTCAGATGGCTTGGCTGTTTCCGGAATTGATTCGCTAATTAGCAAAATAAGAGAAATACATAAATTGTTCTAGGGTTCTTGCTGGCACTGGTCAGGGGAAAGAGAGCAATATTCACACTTACCATCACAGGGCTCAACGTGAATAGTCACGTCGGTATGTTCGAGGCTGGATGCTATCTCTTGCTCCAGACAGTCGCAAATTCGGTGTGCTTTTTCCACACTGGCACTCTTAGGTATAATCAGATGAAGGTCAACATGGCGCTGGTTCCCTACCTTGCGAGTACGCAGTTTATGATAGGAGACTACCTCGCTATTGTGAATTGCGATACACTTCTTTATGCTATTCTCTTCAGCCTCAGGTAATTTTACATCGATTAATCCACCAAACGACTTTTTCATTACATCGTAGGCTGTCTTTAAGATAAGCAGGGCGACTGCTAGAGCGATAATAGGGTCAATAATATTGAGCCCAGTAAGGCGTATGGCTACTAACCCAACCAACACTCCTGAAGCTGAGTAAACATCGACAGCAATATTGCGTGCGTTTGCTTCCAGCGCGAGGGAATCAGTGGCTTGTGATACCTTCATTAGATGGCGGGAAAGAAAGATGCTGGCTAGTATGGAAATCAGCATTACTCCTATGCCGGCTTCACTTAGCTCTACGGTTGCGCCTGATATTATCCGTCGTACTGCGGAATAGATTATTGCGCCACCGGCAGCAAAGATTAACACCGCTTGGACTACAGCGGCGATATTCTCTACTTTGCCGTGACCGAAGGGGTGTTTTTCATCAGCAGGCTTGGTAGCCATACTGATAGCAAGGAATGTGGTAGCTACCGCAAACAAATCAAGGAAACTATCAACCGCCTGGGCTAGAACGCTGATGCTACCAGTAATGACTGCTACTACTGACTTGAGTGCAATCAGTCCAATTATGATTATGAGAGAAAGTTTAGCGGCACCGCTCCTGGTAGAGAACATTGCTCGTTACCTGTTTTCACTCTTTGTTGCTGGCAAGGGTAACCATTGAATGAGCCTGCCCCATTCCTTCTTTTCCCAGATTACCAGCAGAGTGGGAGCAATAAAAACCGAGCTAAAGGTTCCGGCGATGATGCCAATCAGCAGGACTATAGCAAAATTCTGAATTGACGTCCCGATGAAGAATAATAAAGCTAATACCACAAATAGTGTGGTAAGACTGGTATTTATCGATCTACCCAGCGTCTCAACCAGGCTATTATTAACCACTACCTCAAAATGAGGGCTGATGCCCATGTTTAAATTCTCACGGATTCTATCGAAGACAACTACCGTGTTATTTACACTATAACCGATAACCGCCAGGATGCCGGTAATAAACATCAGGTTAATCTCCCAGTCTAATACTGCACCCAGGATAGAGAAAACCCCTAACGCTACCAGAGCGTCATGAACCAGAGCTACTATAGCGGTGGTGCCATAACGGAAAGGCTTGGGCATTCTGTGGAACGCCCAGGTAACATAGAGTAGTACGCCAAGGGCAGCAATAGCTACCGCGATGCCGGCATTACTGGCTGTTTCCGTAGCTACCATGGGCGATACTGAGTAGAACTCAGCCTCGGTAAGCTGCCCGAACTTGGCCATTAGAGCATCTTCGAGCTGTGTCTTATCTTCCCCGCTTAATTCGGTGGTGCGGATAAGGAAGTTGCCCTCTCCTGTACGCTGAATAATAGTGTTAGGATAGCCCAAACTAGCCATTTCCTGCTTTAGTTGCTCTTGTTCTACTTCTTGCTCGAAGTTTACATTAAGGATAGAACCACTGCTAAACTCGACTCCGGCTTTCAGACCAAAGGCAGCCAGCGAAATAATACTGATAACGATAACTATGCCTGCAATAAGCAGAAACCAGAATCTCTTACCGATAATATCGAACATTATTCCTTCCCTGAATACGCAGTAAATAGTGATATCCGCTGTCCCAAACGAGTACCGACAAACAGGCGCAGTAGTGTCCGGGTGACGATAATGGCAGTAAACATGCTTACTAATACCCCGATACCCAGGGTCAGGGCAAAACCCTGCACCGGGGCACTGGCGACTATACTGCTGCCTAACCAGTAGAGAATGATACAGACAATAAGAGTAGTTACATTGCCATCTCGGATAGCTGTCCAGGCTCGGTTAAAACCGGCCTCAATAGCCGCTCCTAGTCTCCGTCCGGTTCTAAACTCTTCTTTCATCCGCTCAAAGATAAGCACATTGGCATCTACTGCCATGCCTATGGATAAGACAAAGCCACCCAACCCAGCCAGGGTGAGGGTAACGGGTATTAGTTTAAACATCGCTAGTACCAGTGCTCCGTAGAAGAGTAGCGCCAGGCTGGCCAGAACCCCCGGCAGGCGATAGTAGATAATCATGAACAACATCACGATGATTATACCAATGATCCCTGCCTTAACACTCATATCAACGAAACCAGCCCCCAATATAGGGGATACCGTTTGGTCATAGAGTATTTCCAGAGACACGGGTAGGCGGCCGGCGTTCAGTTGTATGGATAAACTGCTAGCTTCATTCAGGCTTAATCCTTCAATCTGCCCCCTATCTGTAATAGTGCTACGGACGATAGGAGCAATAGGTATGCCATCCTCTCCTAATAGAGAATCCTCGCCCTCGAATATACCCAGGGGTTGATTTATCAAGCGGCTGGTAATTTCTTTAGATAGTCGGCTACCTTCTTCATCCCACTCAAAAGCCAGCAGTACTCCGCCATAGCTATTTTGGTTTAAATAGGTGTTTTCTTTGAAATAATGGCTGGTTAGAGCCTTTTCCTCGCCGTCAATCATGGCTGTCGCTGGCTTCCATCTTCCCAGTTCATTTTCCCATTTTGCCTCTTCGTCATCGCCAGCCAGTTCCCCGAATTCTAATATTGCCACCCGTGATAGTCTCTCTTTTTCTGAGTCAGTAATGCTCTTTCCCGGCAGCTCGACCAGTATGCGGTCATTACCTTGTTTCTGGATAACTGGTTCGGTTACCCCCAGGGGATTGATGCGGTTCTTGAGAACTTCAATTACTCCATCCATAATACTGGCTTCTTCACCCGGTTCAACATTGGATAAATCAGCTTGATAAACCAGGTGAAGACCGCCCTGCAAATCCAGTCCCAGCCGCATACCTTCCCTGCCAAGCAGTGGGTAGGCAAGGGCACTGATGGCAAAGGCGAAGATAGCTAATATTATGATAAGAACCAGGGTATTCTTTCTGGGCATATTTTTATTTCCTCGCTCCAGCTAGTAACTGCCTGCGGATATAGGCTAAAGCGTCTTCTCTTGTAGCTAGTTCTCCGGTTACCTGGGCTTCACGCACTGTCTCCAGAAGTTGTCCGATCCTAGGTCCCGGGCTCAAGCTAAAGGTATCGAGCAGGTCATGTCCATCAATCAGTTTTGGTGGAGCCACTACACTCTCTTCTTGTTGAAAACGCTGGCACAGTATGTACTCTACCAGACGGGCATGCTCCTGCCACTGGTTTAAATCCAGTTGTGGCCCTCTAGCGGCTAAATGGTCAGCCAGACTTAAGAAGAGTATATCAATACCAGCCTCGCCAGTATCACGAAAATAGCGGTAGAGTGCATGGCGGGAGGGGAGTCCGGTATTTCTCGTCTGCAGCGGACGGAGATGATGCTCTATCATAGCCTCCACCAGTCTTATCTCTTTACCACTAAACCTGAGTCTCTCCAGAATATTGGCTGCCATAACGGCACCATCTTTAGCATGTCCTAAAAAGCGCATTTGCCCGTCAGCATCGATGGTCTTAGTCTGAGGTTTAGCAATATCGTGAAGCAATGCCGTCAGTTTGAGCAGTGGCCCTCTGGTGCTACCCCGGCTAACCTCTTGTGCGAAGTGATGAGCTAGCACATCTGACCACGGGGAAACTGCCAGAACATTAGTCAAGGCATAATCCCAGGTTTCCTGCCTGAGTAGAAAGCTAGCAGCACTCACGGTCTTTATTGAATGATCAAAAACGTTCCAGAAGTGCTCCTTGGGTTGCACTACTCCCTTGGTCTGAGATAGCTCTGGAATCATTACAGTGAGCAAACCCAAATCATCAAGGTAAGCCAAGAGTTGACTTGCTTGAGGCACCGCTAGTAGTCGAAGTAACTCTTCTCTGACTCGCTCACCAGCTACCTTGGTCAGAAGGTTGCTGTAGCGCCGAATTAGAGATTCGGTCTGCGTCTCAATGCCAAAACCAAGCTCGGCAGCCAGACGTATCGCTCTTAATAAGCGGGCAGGATCGGATTGGAAAGCTGCCTCAGAGACCGTCCGAATCATGCCCTGATGAAGGTCATCTAATCCGTTAAAAGGGTCTATAATCTGGAAATCAGTATGCCCCTTACCTAACTGGCTAAGGTCAATTGCCATGGCATCTATGGTGAAGTCGCGCCGTGATAAATCTTGCTCTATGCTGTCTCTAAATGTAGAGAAATCAATTTCCCGCCGGTTTACCTCATCACCTACGATTATCCTGCCTATCCTGTTTACCTCATCCAGTAAGACGTACTTACCACCCAGGACAGCAGCTAATTTGGGAGCAATCTCCAACGCATCCCCGGCAACGGCAATATCAATATCAGCAGTGTCTCTTCCCAGCAGTGCATCACGCACAAAACCACCAACGAGATACGACTCTACGCCCAGTTTGGTAAGAAGAAGGTGTATCTTATTCAATAATAATGAAGTTTTAGCCTCAGGGTATAGCTTCAAAAACTTTTGTCCACCCATTAATAACATCTAAAGCTACACTATACCCTAAAAGCGCTAATTTATCAAGGGGGTGCTTTTGAGGTTATGTGTTAGAGTATTCAGCAGTGTGGTTATTGGTTTTCTTTGGCGAGGCTCTTGGCGAGGCTCTTTAACATAGAGAGGACTCCAATAACAGCACGCTGCACTTCAGTCGACTCTTCCGACAGCACCTTAGCCACATAAGGGTCTAATTGTCGGCCGCTATAAGCTGGGTGAGCCTCGGCTATCCCAGGAGATGAAGGGGATAGGTAGCCGGCCAAAGTAAACAGCTCATCCTCCTCAAAGCCCAGGGGCTTGGCAATTCTCCGCAGGATTGAAGCTGACGGGAAACGCTCGCCCCTCTCTACGCGACCCAGGTGTGACGATGAGACACCTGATGACTCAGTAAGCTCCCGTAGTGTCAGCGGTATTCTGAGCCTCTGCTGTTTGAGTAGCAAACCTAGATTCCTCGGACTATCTATATCCATAATAGTTATTATATTTTGCCAATTGGCAAAAGTCAAGATTTTATCAAAAATTATTAGATA
This sequence comes from uncultured Dehalococcoidales bacterium, assembly GCA_964572285.1. Taxonomy (GTDB): domain Bacteria; phylum Chloroflexota; class Dehalococcoidia; order Dehalococcoidales; family JAUVZE01; genus CAZNEL01. The sequence goes on from CAZNEL010000006.1 coordinate 12,535, forward strand.
ATCTGGTATCCTCCTTTATCTTTCTTAATTATATCATTGGTAAAAGACCCAAAGTAGTTAGTGTGGTAGTAAACTAGTTATAGGAAAAAAGGTTGACATCTGGCATATTTTGAGCTATAATATTGCTTATCGGCATAACGGGAGGGGCAGTTATGATACTGAAGACACGGGTTTTTGAATTGTGCAACGGGAGATACAGAAACTTATCCGAGTTGGCTCAGGCTATGGGAATATCAGTAAGCCAGATTTATCGGGTGCGAGAAGGCAAGCGCCACATCAATCAGAAGTTCCTCATCGGAGCCATAAAAGCCTTTCCGGAACACAAGTTGGACGACCTTTTCTATTTAAGTTGACAAATGTCGCCAAACACGCCTAAACCCAGCTCTAATGAACTGGCAATAAAAGACATCAGACAATTGGCCTTATCCATCTCAACTTGGGAATGATTCCACGTTAAGGTGATCAGATTCGGTGACTTCAAGGGCAGCATAATTACCAGCATCACATCTCTGACGTACGTTATTAAGAGTTATTTCTTTCAGTAATCCCACAAATTTCTGCGTTTGCAGCAACCAGCTTGGAAGATTTCACGATTTAAGCACTCGTTCCTTGGCTTATCAAAAAAACTCTTAATATATCCATTCTTTCAGGGGCTGTCTGGCTTGATGAATGAGCCTCGATACCCGGATTCCTTTAGCCACTGGCAGACTGTCTTAGAGACAAACTCGGGTCCATTGTCATTGCGAATATACTTCGGCATTTTGGGAACAGTTGTCAATGCTCTCCACATTTCTTTAATAATCTGGAGCGTCTTTTTATCCCAGCGCCACTAGTGGAGCATTTGTGAATTTTGTAATATAATCATTAATTAAACATCCAGATTAACTCTGAAGGCGAGAAGAATATGGGAGACTTATTGTCTACTGTTCGAGATTATCGCCCGTGCTGCACTGTTAGTTCAGCCGAGGACACAACTCACAGGATTAGAGCGCAGGAACTTACTAAACGGAAGAAGGAAGATGGACATGGTGGGTGAGTGATTAACGTAAGAACAACAAAACAATTACGCGATGATGAGAAGGAGCAGCCAATGTGTGGTACCAAGCTAATGAAAGCACAGTGTAGTCTGACACCCAGTGAAGCGAAACGCCTGATTGCCAAGGCTGTGGTGCAGATGCCTGAAGTGAAGAGAGCCCTTGCGAAAGGCAAAGTTATTGTTAAAGAAGGTAGCACAACCTCAGCAATTGCCGAGGAATTAACCGGAATGCCAGTCGCTTCGTCTGGTCGAATTAGCCCGTTGGGAACGATGGGTTTCCGTAATACAGGTGGCAGGTACCGAATTGTTATCGACCGGGGCGAAATAAGTAAACCTGAACTTACTGAAGATATAACCTACTGGGCCGAGCTTTTCCCGCAGCTATGCCCAGATGACGTGTTTATCACTGGTGCTAATGCGCTGGATCCCCAGAAGAGAGCCGGTTGGGAGAAATTAATCCCAAACTCAATCGAAGAGGCAGCCGCTGCCGCTTCAAGGACAGGCACTGATGTGTCGCTGGGAATGCCCGTAGGAATCGTCCCCTTGTATGGTACGGTGGTTACTGAGACTGATGCTTTACATATTCTGGTAGAAGGACTGACGATTACGGTTATTAGTGCCGGGGGTGTCAAAGGGGCAGAAGGGGCTACGACCTTTGTCATCGACGGTGTTCCTGCCGCGGTCAAAGAAGCATGGTCTATCATTACTGGGGTCAAGGGAGCCCATATGAGTTCTGAAGAGGGCACTGTTGAAGATTGCGAACCTCAGGGCGAACTATGCAAGGGTTTCATTATTCGAGACGGGGTTCATGTACCTAAACACCACTCCTGCGTTTACCGGGAGAAAGACTCCCCAAGTAAGCTTTTTCGCTAGGTTAGAGGCATTAATGAAGTGCTTTGTAGAGCTATTTAAGGTGTATTTGACCTATCCTCGTTCTATTCTAACTGATAACTACTGTCAAATTAGAAGAACAAGATGGCGAAATCAAGCAACATTAGTTCAGCATGATATCAGGTAAACCCCGTTAAGTTGTTACCGTTGGGGCAAGGGGTAGCAATAGCGTAGGGCCGGGCTTGCGGTGCAGATAAGACCTGGTGTATTTAATAGGAAAAGAATAAATAATCTGAACTTTAGGATGCTCTAAGTGAAAGAAAAACACACCTATAGTTTGTGGCTTGGTTCCAAAAGGGCCGATTACCATGTTGAATGAGTCTCTGGTATCGTTATATAGAGCTTCAAGGACATTCTTGACAGCAAAAGGGTTATCCGCTGGCACATCTAACACTTCTACAGAAGGTTGCGAGAGTAAGTAGGCATTATTTTCTCTAGCATACTTCAGGTAATCGAGATTACCGTAGCGTGGTGGGTTTGTTATCAGTGCCACCGTCTTTACCGGGTTGAAATGTTTCCATACCGCGAGAGAGCGTTCCGGTTCAAAGCCCAGCAGCAGAGCGAGAACAGTTTTCTTTTCCCATGAAATATTGCCAAAGAAGTTAGGTATGGTGGTGATTTGCTCGACGCCTCGAGTCAGCTTGGTTGGTAGATATGTCTGTGTCGTGTGAATAATACGAGGAATACCCAAATTTAATTCGATCACAAGATAGTGAAGAAGCTCCAGCAGATATATCTTGGTAAAGCCACTGATATCAAGAGTGATGAAAGGCTCTTCAGGATTTCTGGGTTGACACTGTTTCCAGATGTTTTTGAGTTGGCTAATCCCGTCAATAGGATTTTCTTTCTGGCATGAAATGACAAAGATGCCTTTGGAGGTTCTTCTCCCCAGCTCACTCTGTAATTTATACATGTTGGTATCAACTTGTTTTTTATAGAGTTGTTCCTCGATGACAAAGATTATGGCAAAGTTTGTCCGGTAGTCAATACCCATTCGTGATGCACTGGAAAGGCATCTCTCTTCAAAACTAGCGCAGCAGATAAAAAGGTCATCAGGGCCATACTCATTTAGTCTTGTCAAACGCTGCACTTCAATTGGTTCCACCGGTACCCGCATCTCTACTGCCCTCACCCGTGTATTACCCATTGTTCCACTACATTCTATCAATTTACACTATAAATGGCTTACTTGCCGTTGTCAATTTTTTTAGTATACGCCTGGCTCAAGATTGCAGCATTATTTTGGTTAATACCACGAGAGGGGCAGCCAAGAATTTTCTCCCTAGCTATTTCAGTATAATACTCTTCGCAGTAACGTTTCTCTGTTTGGCTGACTTTAGGCGGTTTCTTGGGTACGGTCTCAAGAGTGTTTATGGACACAAAGCTAAGACTCTTGACTTTTGTCATCACTTATGTAAGGATATTGCCAGCCATTGTAATCATCTATCAGGGACTTGGCGTAGTGAAAGCGAAGCAAACTCTAGTTGTATTTGCTTAGTGATCGTTCTAGCTTCTATGTAGCTATCCTTTATAACCATAATTAGTGCCGACGCTGTCTTGTATCATGAAACATAGAGGGTTACCCAAACGCAACCAGATGTCAGCGATAAAGCCAATAGGCATGCTTTAAAAAGTAATTCCGGTTGGCACAAAAGACATCAAGACTCCTCGAGTTTAGGAAGTTTATAAAAAGGGAGGAAACATGCAGATACCAGCTGCCAAGGTATACTTTCCCGAAGAGGACAGGAAGATCCTTTTAACCAAAGTAGATGATATTCTTGCTACCGGACAGCTAACTTTAGGGAAGTATAATCGGCAGTTTGAAGAGGAATTCGCTGAGTATGTGGGCACCGAATATGCCGTGGCAGTGAACAGTGGCACTGGCGCTCTGGAGATTATCCTGCGAGCTTTGGATATAGAGGGGCATTCCGTAATCGTGCCCACAAACACCTTCTTTGCCACTCCTGCTTCTGTTATTCATGCCGGTGGCGAGGTCATCTTTGCCGATATTGCTGATAATCTTTGTCTTGACCCGGAGAGTGTAGAAAAGAATATAAGAGAAGACACCAGGGCAGTAATCGTAGTTCACATAGGAGGAACTGTCCTGCCCCAGCTAGCAAGGATACAGGAAATATGCCAGGCGCGAGGCCTTTTTCTGATAGAGGACGCTGCTCATGCCCATGGCAGTACACTTTTAGATCAGAAAGCCGGGTCTTTTGGAAGAGCCGCCGCCTTCTCTTTCTATCCTACCAAAGTAATGACTTCTGCGGAAGGTGGCATGATTACCACTAATGACGAGAAGCTTTATCAGCAGGCTCGTATCTTCCGCGACCAGGGAAAATCAGGATTCGAGAGAAATCTCCATGTAGAGCTTGGCTACAATTGGCGGATGAGTGAGATTCATGCAGTAATAGGACTTTATCAGTTCCGGAGGCTCGAGGAATTCATTGCACAACGGAGAAAAATCGCCCGGTTTTATGATAAAGCGCTTAAAGGAGTAAATGGCATTCAGCTTCTACGGATACCATCTGGGAGTGAGTCCAACTATTACAAGTATGTCGTTTTCCTGGACAAGGGGATAGATAGGGAGAGCTTGAAGAAAGAGCTCAGGGAGAAGTATACGGTGAGCCTGAGCGGAGAGGTTTATGAGATGCCCTGTCATCTTCAACCTGTCTTCGCAGGTCTAGGCAATAAAGGGGATTTCCCCATGGCAGAAGACATTTGCCAGAGGATGATTTGCCTTCCTATCTCTGCCGTTATGACGGAGCGAGAGGCTGAGTATGTTGTTGATGCCTTAAGAAAAGCACTGAAATGAACATTGGAGTTATTGGTGGCTCGGGCTTCATCGGTTCTCACCTTGTAGATAAACTTGTCGCGCACAATCACGGAGTTACCGTTTTCGATATCAGGAAACCACATCGGGACGATGTCCCCCATATCCATATAGATATTACTGACCTTTCCAAAATCACTGTAGCTCTAGCTGGTAACTACGATGCCGTCTATTTGCTAGCGGCTATGGCCGATGTAAACGATGTTTATAAGAACCCTTTAGGAGCAGGAGAAATCAATATCATGGCAGTGGGCAACGTTCTGGAGGCAGCGAGGAGAAATAAGATACCGCGGGTCATACTTGCCTCCACCGTGTGGCTGTACGAGATGGCAATCGAGAATAATGTTTCTGAGGAAACACCGCTATTACCAAACATGACAAATCATGTATACACAGCATCAAAACTGGGAGCAGAACTCTATTGCCATGCCTACCAGAAGCTATACGCCCAGGATTTTACCATCCTTCGTTACGGCATCCCTTATGGGCCTAGGGCGCGAGCTGGTACTGTCATTGCCATATTTGTTAGAAAAGCCCTGAACCATGAGCCACTTACTATCATGGGTGATGGATCTCAATATCGTAGTTTTGTTTATGTTGAAGATTTAGCCCTGGGTAATGTGGCAGCGTTGCAGGATTTGGCTGTTAATCAAACCTATAATTTAGACGGTACCAGACAGGTCACTATTAGAGGAGTAGCCGAAACGGTAAAAAAACTGGTAGGCGATGTTGAGATTGAATATAGAGATGCCAGAACTGGAGATTACCAGGGTAAGTTAGTTTCTATTGAAAAGGCGAGAGTAGAGCTGAATTGGGAACCCACGGTCAGCTTGGAAGAGGGCATATCCAGATATATTGAGTGGTATCAAGAGAATGAAGCGAGCCGCTAGGGTACTGGTAGTTATACCAGCCTACAATGAACAGCACAGCATAGGGAAAGTGTTAGAGGAGATAAGCCATCTGTACCCACATGTAGATATACTAGTTGTTGATGATGGCTCAACTGATGCCACAGCTCAAATTGCTAAAGAAAAAGGGTCTAAAGTGATTAGCCACAGTGCCAATCTAGGTTACACTGCTGCCCTGCAAACTGGTCGTATCCATGCGCTAGATACCGACTATGATTACCTCGTTTTTGTTGACGCTGATGGGCAGCATCAGCCATCAGATATGAGCAGAGTCCTGGAACCTCTAGTGAGCGGCGAGGCTGACCAGGTAAGAGGTTCGAGAGTATTGGGAAAGTATGAAGGGGCAGAATCGTCCTACCTCCGAATGTCCCGCTGGATTTGCTCTAGGTTAGTATCGTTTAAAGTGAGAGGAAAAGTTACCGACGCAACCTCCGGGCTTAAGGCTGAGAACAGAAAAGTTACCCAGCATTTCATGGAAATGTACAAGACATCCAAAAAAATTCATGCAAGTAATACTAACGATATCGAAGAGCATTTGGTTGCCTATAAGCAGGGCTTTAAACTGACAGAGGTCCCAGTAATAATGCAAAGCCGAGTGGTCGGTTCAACGAAATGCTACGGTACTAGGCAGCTTCTTATCTTCCCGATGGATCTCATTCGCACATTCTTAAGAAATTTGTAGTAGCAAATTCAACAAGCCAGTTTCCCGGTATTGGTAGATAAAAGAGCCCTGGGACTCTAGGTTTGAACAAAAAGGGATGATCGTAACCCAAACGTAAAATGTGAACTGTGAACAATGAAGCGAATATTAGTATTTATTGCCTATTTTCCCCCCAGTGTTGGCGGCGCCGAAAGAAATGCCTATGAGCTTGCAAAACGGCTGATAAAGCGGGGGTACCATGTAGATGTTGTTACCTGTAATGCTAAGAATATTGGCGATAGTGGGAAACTTCCAACCTACGAGGTGTTGGATGGAATCTCTATCTACCGGCTTCCCTCATGGAATATTCTAGGGGGAGAATACCCTATCCCGAAACCAAGCTTTACCACGTTCAGAATACTAATCAAACTGCAAGGGAGAGATTATGACCTAATAAATACTCAGCAAAGGATTTATCTAACCTCGTTTCTAGGACTAATCTTTGCCAAGATAAAGAGAATACGGCTCATACACACTGAACGTGGTACCAAACCAGCCGCCTCAAGGGGGTTTGTTGAGTTGGTAAGAATGCTCAATGACTACACCTTGGGAAGGTTAATTGTAAAGTCTGCTTGGAAAACAACAGGTGTCTCGCAGGATACCTGTAACTTTCTTAAAAAATTGGGTGCGGAGGAAGTAGTCCTTATCCACAATGGCATTAATACAGACTTGTTTGAGAGGAAAGAATTGAGCCAGCCCAATGACACAGTAACGATAACCTTTGTGGGGCGCCTAGTGTATGGGAAAGGTGTTCAAGACCTGATTCTCTCCTTCCCCGAAATAACCAAGGAATCTGGGGCCAGGCTATTGATTGTAGGTGATGGCTCCTATAGACCAGAATTGGAAAGATTGGCACAAAAGACGGATAAGGGGAATATTATATTTTTAGGCCAAAAAACAAGAGGGGAAATTGCTGAGATTTTAAGTACCAGTGATATATTTGTTAATCCTTCATATTCCGAGGGCTTGCCTACCTCGGTCCTGGAGGCAGGGGCTGCCGGGCTGCCCATTGTGGCTACGGACGTCGGTGGCACAAGGGAAATAATTGAAGACGGTAAGAGTGGTTTCCTAATTTCCCCCACCAATACCAGGGTATTAAAAGAAACAATCTGTCAACTAGTCAGGAATAAACAGCTAAGAGAAAGTTCTGGCCGGAATATACGCCAGTTTGTCAAAAAAAACTTTGACTGGGATGAAATTGCTGACAAGTGGATAAAAGAAGTCATCTTGGCAGAATAAAGCTGGAACACATTATCTTTGTGTTATTAGTAACCGTGTCTTTGGTGGTCTATTGTCTTGGTTACTTTGAGTATCTCCTGTTGCCCGTTTCGGCAGCCATAGGGGCCCTGCTGTTCATCATATTCCGCAGAGTTTTTGCTAATAACGAATTAACCCTAAATACCCCTCGCTTGTCAGAAGGCAAGCAGCATACCCTTCGCCTAATACTATCAATACTGTTTTTCATATGCTACGGGTTAAGTTTTCTGGCACTTATGCATGGGTTCTATACCAAGACAGCCCTTTACTATATACCCATTGCCTTATGTGCCGGCTTAATTGCCGCAGATATTCTACTGGTTAGTAATAGAACTCAGGGTACCATAAACCTTCTAAAATCCTTTTTGCTTGTTTTGAATATAACTCTGACCAATCAGATACTCTTTCCTTACGGGATTGGTCTCCCCGATTCAAACTATCATATATTTGATATCGTAATTCCTATCATCAACGATGGGCACGTACCGTTAGGTTACAGTTATTCCAGTTTCCCCGGTCACCATATCCTAGTAGCTGCTAATAGCCTGATTTCAGGCATAGACCCCAGAATGCTCTATTACTGCCTTGGTGGGTTTGTTACGTCATTGGGACTTCTCTTCGTTTTCCTCGTTGGAAGAAGATTTGTTAGTCTGCAGTTTGGCTTATTCGCTGCTTTAACCTATACCGGCTGTGATTACTTACTACACTTCGGAGCACACTCTACCCATATGACTTACACCTATTTTTTAGCTATAGCGATCTTTACTGTTACCCTATACCTTTATCATAAAAAGGACTCGAGACTGGTAATCTTTTTTGTAATCCTATCCGCCGCAATAATATTCACCCACCACTTTTCTGGCGCTGTCATACTGGTCGTGCTGGCAGCAATGCTGCTTGTTGAGTTGTTTAACTATATCAAAGCTCGGGAATATCGTTTCCAGGTGCACAGTTTAGCGTTGCTCTTTCTTGTAGCTCTCTTTGCTCATTGGATGTATAGCTCCAGTATGATGGGTACTCTTGTTCACATCATCGAGGTATATTACGATGCCTTTACCCAGGAGGCTGCGACTAGCATTAGTCTAACAACCACTTTTGCCAAGCTACCTCTAGGGAATTTGTTACTAAACGAAATAGGTAGTGGTATTTTAATCATACTCTCCGTAGTTGGGTTTTTACATTTCTCTAAGCATACTGCGTCCTTTAAGAAGTTCGTACTAGCACTGGTTGTCGTCTTCCTGCTTCTAATGAGCCTTGAGATTCTGATGAAGGAGTCCTACTTGGAATCTCATCGTCTTTACATTTTTCTTCAGGAGTTCTCGCTGGTCTTTCTTGCCAGTTGCGCTATCATATGGATGCTTAACAATTTTAAGAAGTTGAAGCTACTGCCCATTATACTGGTAATATGCTTATCGTTCTTTTCCCTGGCTAGCCTTATCCACGGAGAAGAGACTAGCCTCTTCAAAGGTGATAGAGCTTACTGGAAGTTGTACGAGACCCCTTATGAAAGGCATTCTGCCATGTGGGTAGAATGTTATATTGCTGATGATTCCAGTATTATCCAGAGCCTGAGCTTTAGGAATCCCACGGCAGATATTACTGCCGAGAAACTGCCTGTTATGGAAATAGATGATTCTACAGGTAATGATGTGCTGGTGATAGACTACAAGCAGATTGCTGAGGATAGCTTGATAATCTTCAGCCGGTTTGACATCGATATTGGTTTTCCATACAAAAGGACGACTCCAGGAAAATATTATCTGGGGGGAACCTCTTACGATAGGCTTGATAAAAGCGTAGTCAGCTCACTTGAGGAAGAAGAAAAACTCTATGACAATGGGGTAGTTAGTATCTATAAATTAAGGTAACAGGAGGCAGTGGACTTGAGTCATCTGCGTAAAGCATGGAACCTTTATCATCTAATGAAGAGTCAGTGGCAGCCATACGAAGAATTGAGTGACCTACAAAACAAAAAATTGAGAGCAATCATAAGGCATGCTTATGAGAATGTTCCCTTTTACCGCCAGAAATTCAATTCGGCGGGGGTTAGCCCAGAGGACATTAAAACAGTAGATGACTTGCTCAAACTCCCTATTACTACCAAACAAGAGGTTAAAGAAAACTTTCCTGATAGAATTGTGGCTAAGGACGTTGATATTAGCAAGTGTTGGCTTCCGCATACCAGCGGCTCTACTGGTATGCCATTGAAAGTTGCTTACGATGAAGCAGCCGAGGATTTTCAGAAGGCAGTAGCCCTGAGACCAAATCTAAGTTGTGGACAGAAACCATGGGATAAATGGGCTGATATTACATCTCCAGACCGTATTCATAATAAAAAGTGGTTTCAGAAACTAGGCATTTTTAACCCCATAGGTATCTCTCTCTTTCTCGAGCCTAAAGAGCAAATAGCTGCTCTGGAGAAAATCAAGCCAGGTATCATAGATGGGTATTCATCGTCTATATATCTTCTGGCGAAAGCATTGCAGGAAAAAGGCAGCGATAAAATCCACCCCAAAATAGTCTATGGTACAGCGGAGCTTTTAACTAATGAGATGAGAGAATATATAAATTCTACCTTTAGTGTTGAAATGTATGATCAGTTTGGCTGTGTGGAGCTTGGACGTACAGCCTGGGAATGCCCGGCGCACAGCGGTTATCATATAGATGTGGAAGCAGTGGTTATGGAATTTATCAGAGACGGCAAACAAGTGCTACCGGGAGAAAGAGGCGAAATTATCTATACCTCCCTGTACAATTATGCTATGCCGTTAATAAGATATGCGATCGGTGATATTGGTGTTCCTAGCGATAGGGTATGCCCCTGTGGCAGGGGGTTACCGCTGATAGAACGGGTAGAGGGGAGGGCAGATGCCTTCATACAGGTACCTGGTGGCCGAATCTTCTCCCCCATCATTTGGACAATTCTTTTGAGACGCTTTCCTGAGATAGCACGGTTTAGAGTAACCCAGGAGAAGATAGATAAGATAAGAATACAAATAGAACCAAAAGGTACTTTTAGTCAAAGTATTATTGAAGGAGTTACAAAAAGGGTTCTGGATACTTTAGGTGGAGAAGTTCATATCGAAATAGAGCCAGTAGATGTTATTCCCAGGGATAACTCCGGGAAGGTTCGTTCGGTTGTCTCAAAGATTGAAATCGATTGGAGTCAAGCAGCAGGTAGAGAATGAAATTGCTGGTTTGCGTGTTTGAATATTATCCCCACGGTGCCGGGATTGCTAACGTGGCTTACTACGTTGTGAGCCAACTCCAAAAAATGGGGGTGGATTGCACTGTCTGCTCCCCAACAGGTCCGGATATCAAGCTCGGTTCAAATTCAATGATAAGCCGATATGGCCGTTTGGGGCTATTCTACTACTGGCACAAGGTTGCTACCCACTTTCAAAAAGAGGTTGATGACTATGACGCTGTCTGGCTGCACAATCCGATATTTCCCGGGCACAATCCTTTTTTAAAAAGTCTGGTTACGATGCACGTAACCAGCTATGAGAAAACTAGTCATAGAAAATGCCCCCTGCATTTGTATCTATACTACAAGCTTTCATCAGTAGTTGAGAAACGTAGTCTCAACAAGATTGCCTTAAATAGTGTAAGCGCAAGATTTACTGTGGTAAGCTCACATGTATTAGAGGAATTGACAAGTATTGGTATCACCCCGGAGAGAATAACATGCATATCGAACGGAGTGGATACCAGAAAATTTAAGCCCTCCGACTATAAAAAGGATTTGCGAAAAAAGTATAACCTTCCCGAAGATGAGCGTATTCTCCTCAGCCTGGGAAGACTCACCGAAGCCAAGCAGCCGTATCAGCTTATCGAAGTATTTTCATTGATTGAAAGGAACGGTAAGGGTATAACCCTGGTGGTTGCCGGTGATGGAGAGCTTTTAAAAAGAGTCAGAAAACTCGCCGTAAGGAAAGGGTTAAAGAAAGTCAGGTTCCTGGGCCATTTAAACCACGATAAAGACGTACCTGAACTATACTCCTGCTCAGATTACTATATTATGGCCTCTAAGTTTGAAGGGCAACCGCTAACCCTTCTTGAGGCAATGGCGTCTGCTCTGCCCTGTATAGTTTCAGATATTCCAGCACTGAGGATTGTTGAGCAAGCTAAGTGTGGTATCGTTGTGGATTTCAATAATGCAGAGACAGCAGCCAGTCGGATAATTGAATATCTAGTGAAGGATAATTCTAATCATTCCAGAAATGCCAGGGAATATGCGGTAAGTAATCTTGATTGGGAGATAATAGCCAAAAGATACCTAGAAGAATTCAAGAAGCTTATGTAGAGTGAAAAAGTGAAAGCAAATAATAAGTGTATTGTCATCGGCCTGGACGGAGCCACTTTTAATCTGATAAACCCGCTCATCAAAGCGGGCAAACTCCCCGCCATAAAGAAAATGATGGAGGAGGGGAGTCACGGGGTATTGAAATCAACAATCCCGCCGCTGACAGGGCCAGCCTGGGTTTCTTTTGTTACTGGGAAAAACCCGGGTAAACATGGTTGTTATGATTTTGAGCTACCCAGAGACAGCTTAGATGACATCGCAACAATAAGCTCAAAAGATATAAATGGCCAAACGTTTTACGAAATATTAGATAGGGAAGGGAAGAAATGTATTCTGATTAATTTGCCTTGTTCCTACCCTCCAAGAATAGGTGGAGTAGTCATAACCGATTTCTTGACAAGGGGCAGCGATTTCGTTTTCCCTGAGAGCTTAAAGCAGAAGGTCCCGGAATTACAAAGATATCGGGTAGTACCAAATCATCATGCCAATATTAATAAATATATCAACGATATCAGAAAGCTGGAAAGGGTGAGGTTTGAGTGCGCCCAAAAACTGTTTCGAGAAGACTGGGATTTTTTCTTTATCCTGTTTCAGGGAACTGACTGGATACAGCATAAGATATATCACCGATTGGTAGCCGGAGAATGTCCGGCGGCAGTCAAGTTCTATCAGGAGCTTGATTGCTATATGAAGTGGTTTATGGATAATGCCGGTGAGGTACCTATACTAGCCATGTCAGATCACGGCTTCTGTGCTTATAAAAAGACATTTGCGATAAACAAGTGGTTGATGGAAGAGGGCTACCTGAAGATCAAACAGGGGCAATCTAAAAGCTCTACTGCTAAAGATAGGACGACTCTTAAAGTCCCGCTATTTCTCGTTAACCATCGGTGGCTTTTTGTTATTGCCTCTTTCTTTTACAGGGTCTCCAAAAGAATACTTCCCTTAATAACACCTGTTATAAGAGCTGCGCCCGATACATCAAGCATTGCTTTTAGTATTCTCTCCAGTGCCAATGGTAACTGCGGCGGTATTTATATCAATGCAAAGGAGAGATTTAGTAACGGGAATATTAAAGCTGGGGATTATGAGAAAATAAGAGATGAAATTATGGCTAAACTGGAACAACTGACTGATAAGGGTGGGGTAAAAATCTTCAGCTCTGTATTAAAGAGAGAAGATGTCTACTCCGGGGGGTGCTTGAACAAAGCGCCGGACATATTTCTTTTTTCAGAGGAGTACCTTATTTGTCCCTTTGATGGCGGTAAGAAAGATGAAATCTCGAATGAGCACTCGCCCGATGGTATTTTCATTGCCTATGGGAAAGATATCAGAAAAGGTGTAAGAATAAGTAACGCAGAAATTTTAGACCTGGCGCCCACGATTTTGCATTTGATGAAGCTTCCCATACCAAGAGACGTGGACGGCAGGGTTCTAAAAGAAATCTTCAAAGAGGATTCCCAGGCAGCCAAGCGCTCAATAGAATGCCGAGAGACAAGCGAGGCAGAGAGAATAAGGGCAAAGATAAAAGGATTGAAGTCGTTGGGTAATATTTAATTAGGCAAGAATGTGAAAAACCAATAAGGTGCCGGATGAAGATCGCTATTCTAATTGCTGGATTTCCGCCAAAGAGTATTGGTGGGGCCGAGATAGCAACCCTTAATATTGCTACAGGACTGGCCCAAAGGGGCCACGAAGTACATGTAATAACTATTGGCGATAAAGAGCTAAAAGGATATAACGAGGGTGATTTCTATACCCACTATATTCAAACGGGAGTCGCGTCTGAAGCGTCGTTATGGGGCGCAATCTCTTATGCGGTTAAGGCATTTGCCCAAATCAGAAGAATCAACCCGGATATAGTTCATGCCCAGCGGTTTTACCGCGAAGGTCTAGCTGCTTTCCTGGCAAAAGTGCTTCTTAAGAAAAGGTATTGCATATGGTGCCGAGGTGCTGATGTTTATCTGCCGTGGAGATTCAAAGGGATAGCCTCAAAGCTATTTCTTAAGAGGGCAAATGCTGTTATTGCCTTAACGCAAAATATGAAAGAAAAGATTCACGAAATCTGCAATAGAGATGCTTTTGTAATTCCAAATGGTATAGACTTGAGAAGGTTTGAGAGTCTATACCACCAAGATACTCATACATTAGCAGCCAATGGGGAAAGAACTATTCTATTTGTTGGCCGGTTACACCCTGTAAAGGGAGTAGCCTATCTTATTGAAGCTATGCCTGTAATCATTCGAAAGAACCCCAAAGTTAAGTTATTGCTTGTTGGTGACGGGGAAGAGAGGCAAAGGTTAGAAAGTCTTGTCGCGAAGCTAGGTTTGACTGAGTACACCACGTTCATTGGGGAAATTTCTAATGAAAAGGTCCCGCAGTATATAGCTGCCTCAGATGTCTTCGTTTTGCCCAGTTTGTCAGAGGGCCTACCTGTTGTAACTTTAGAGGTAATAGCTTGCGGACTACCAATAGTAGCCACAAATGTTGGCGGGATACCGGAAATCGTTCAGGATGGAGAGAATGGGTTTCTGGTTGAACCGGAAAACTCGAAGGCAATTGCCGAGAAGGTCTTGATGCTCTTGGGAAATGACGAGTTAAGAAAGCAAATTTCACAAAATAATTTAGAGAAGTCAAAGAACTACTCCTGGGAAGCGGTAGTGGATAAGCTAGAGGATGTTTATCTGGGAGTTCTTAAGTAGTTTAAAAACTTGGAGGCATATTGAGAGCGTAGCCAATGAAACAAATATCGGACTACTATGATGGAAAGTATAAGTTAATTGATGAGGGGAATATACTGCTGTTTCCCAGGAGATATAAGGTTATATTAAATGAACTACGTAACCTAAAAAAGGGGAAACTACTTGATGTAGGTTGTGGTGAAGGATTACTATTGGAAAACGCTAATAGACTGGGATTTGATGTCACCGGGGTAGATTGCTCAGAGTATGCCGTTAAAATGTGTTGTCAGAAGAACCTTGATGCAATATGTCTTGATATTGAAGGTGAAGGGCTCCCCTTCAATGAAGAGTTTGATATAGTTGTTGCTGCTGAAATAATTGAGCATTTATATGACTATTATAGGTTTTTGGCATCGGTTAATAATTGTCTGAGGGAGAAAGGATTATTATTTCTGACTACGCCCAACTCTTCCTGGCTTTTTTACCGAATCCTCTATCTGTTAGGGGAAACGCCAACGCAGATTCAAAGCCCTCTTCATCTGCGATTTTTCTCGCTACCTCACCTTATCAGCATCTGCCGTGACCAGGGTTTCAAGCTAGAAAAGAACCTCGCTTATGCTCCCCTCCCATTTATTAGAAATAGATTCTTTAGGGTGCCTTCATTCCTGTCAAGTCTACTTGCAGCAAGTTTTGTATTAGTGCTACGGAAAAATGACGAGCCGAAGCATAATGATTTAATTCCCGTGTTGGAAGAACGTCAAAGACCGTGGATAAAGCGTGGCGAGAGGTAACTCAAATTAAATTCAGGGTACTATCAGAGAAACCTTCTTAGAATACTCTTGGCTATTGACAGGTCCACCCCCACCCCCTTTTCTATGGTCAGAAGCATGGATATATCCTCTTTATCAAAACTCCTGGTAAGCAAGATAGCCAGACCGTATATTCCGTAATAGAGAAAAAGAACCAACGGCAGCATCCACCAGGTAACAGCGACAAAATTCCCAAATATAAATTGGATAAAGAATATTAACACTAATGAGACAATTGTTGGCTTTATCAGGTTTTTGCTTAGCGGTTGAATCCTAGCTAATGAGTAAATTTTCCAGGATACTATCAAGTTAATAGCAACGAGAGCCATTGTAGAGGCGATGGCGGCACCTTCGATTCCTAGGGGAGGAATCAGCACTATATTTAAACCAATGTTAAGTACTGCTGCTGCCAGAGTAGTCCACATGGTAAACTGGGATTTTCCCATTACGATTAGGGTAGCTCTATTAGGTCCGAGTAGGTTGCTGATTATGAACCCCAGGGACAAAACCCTGAGGGCATTTGCCGCCGGAGCATAGTTACTACCAAATAAGAAGCCCAGCACAGTCTCAGGAAATAGAAACATGACCAGAAATAGTGGCAGTGTAGCTGAGCACAACCATTTGGTTAGAATGGAAAAATTCCTCCTTATTTCGGGGATTAATCCCTGTGCATATAGCCCTGATGTAACCGGCAGATATATTAGTGCCATGGCTAATAGAGGGGCAGAAATGAAGGTAGCCAGGGGACTAGCAACATTGTATAGCCCTACCTCTTGCGAGGTTTTAAACACCCCCAGCATAAGAGTATCTGCCCAGCTTATGATTAGCCCTAACATAGCTACTCCGAGTAAAGGAAGAGAGAAGATAAGAAGCTCCTTAGCTACCGGGTTAATAACTGTTATAGGGATAATTTTTATTGGTGAAGGCAGCCGTTTAACGGTATAGGCTATGAGGAGAAAGCAAGAAACCCCCAGAGAAACGAAATAGGCATAAAAGATCCAGCGGAAGGGCAAAGCAAGAAGGGTAACCCCTAGTAGCAGGAGGAGAAAAAGAAGATTTATGATGATATCTCGAAAGTAAACCGTTGGTTTTACATCGTCAAATCCCCTGAATATGGAGATAAAGATATATATTAGAGTGGAGAATGGTACAGCTACAGCGAATACTTTTAATGGCAAACCGAGTGCAGTTTCGTGGAAAATTCTCTCAGCAATGATATCCGAGGTAAAATAAAGGATAGTGCCTATAACAAGGCTGGTTATTAGGGCAAGCCAAATAGATGCTGAGATAACCCCTTGAACTTGCTGGTTATCGTATTTAGCTCTGGCACAACTGATGCTTCTGGTTGCTCCCACCCATAATCCAAGTGTAGCTATTATGACACTGATATTCAGTACTGCGAGAGCCAGGGAAAACACCCCGTACTCGCTCTCTGTGCCATATCTGGCTACTAGAACCCTGGTAAAGAAACCAAAAAGCAAACCCACCAGTGAGCCTGAGAAGGCTATCCCGGCACCCCTGGTTATTTTCAGGAGAGAGTTGTCTAAACCCTGCGTTATTGTTGTCAAGATGTCCCTATGAAGCTAATTACAGGCGGCAGTAATGAATTCCCAGGTTGGCAGTCTCTTCTGAGTCGAACATTCCTCTAACATCAACGAGCACACCATTGTCACTAAGTTTTTGCTTAAGTTGACTAAGAGTGATTTCTCGAAAAGCCTCGTGAGCTACCGTTACGATAATAGCATCAAACTTTTGTGTTTCCATGAGGTTACCGGCAGACTTAATTCTAAATTCGGCCTCGTTATCATTGAGTAAAGGATCATAACCAAATACCTCGGCTCCGTATTCTTGAAGCCCTTTAATAATCTCTTTGACCGGTGCCTCCCTGGTATCGGCTACATTTTCTTTATACGTCAGTCCCATTATCAGGATTCTGGAACCCTTTATCTCTTTACCACCGTTACTAAGTGCCTTTACCGTTATTTCGGTGACATGTTTAGATATGGCGTCATTTATTTTTCTTCCTGCCAGGATGACCTGAGGCTGATAACCTAGCTCTTTAGCTTTATAAACCAGATAATAGGGATCAACTGGTAGGCAATGGCCACCGACCAGACCTGGTGAATACCTATGGAAATTCCACTTGGTCGCTGCTGCATCCATGATGTCTTTAGTATTTAGTCCCATCGCCTGGAAGATGATCGCCAGTTCGTTCATCAGGGCAATATTGAGGTCACGCTGGATATTTTCGATTACTTTAGCTGCCTCGGCTGTCTTAATGTCTTTTGCTTTAAAGATGCGCGGGGTAACTAATCGGTAGAGTTTGGCGATAAGTTCTGTTGTCTCGCTATCCATACCGGCAACGACTTTAGTAATCTTGTCGATAGAGTGTTCTTTATCACCGGGGTTTACTCTTTCTGGCGAGTAACCGATTTTGAAGCTCTCACCACATCTAAATCCCGATTCCTTTTCCAAGATTGGTTTTACTATCTCCTCGGTAACACCGGGATAGACCGTGGATTCCAGGATGACGGTGCTACCCCTCTTCATTTTTTGCCCTGTAGTCTCAGCAGCGTCGGTGACACAGGTAAGGTCGGGTTCTTTGGATTGAGTGATCGGGGTGGGAACACAGATAATTATAAAATCGGCTTCAGATATTTTCCGGGAGTTATCAGTGAAGACAAGGCAGGGGTTACTGCTGCGCTGATTTAGCGCTGCTATTTTATTGCTATTGATATCGAAACCGACTACTTTCAAGCTTTTAGCAAACGCTTCAGCTAACGGCAGGCCTACATAGCCCAGGCCCGCAATGCAAACCACTACTCCCTCTAAATCATCCTTCATTGAGCCCCTTGATGATCTCCTTCAAGCCATCCTCTAGAACCCATTCTGGCTCATAACCAAATTCCATAGCCTTAGAAACATCGGATACTGTGCGTTTCGGGTCGCCAGTCCTCGGCTCTTCGTAGACGGGTTTCAGGTCTTTACCCATGAAGGCAAGGAGAGTTTTAGCCAGTTGATTTATAGTAGCGTTAGCACCACATCCAATGTTATAGGCGCCACTGGCATCGTTCACGGCTGCCAGGATATTGGCTCGAACTACGTCTTGTATAAAAGTAAAATCCCGGCTCTGCTCGCCATCACCAAAGATAATCGGCGGTAAATTATGGGAAATCCTTTCCATAAAAGCAGGGACAACAGCTGCATACTGTGAGTGAGGGTCCTGCCTTGGGCCATAAACGTTGAAATATCTCAAACTAACGGTGTGTAGCCCATAGATCTGGCGAAAAATGTTGCAGTAGTGTTCACCGACTAGTTTCGTTA
The DNA here is from genome assembly GCA_964572285.1 of uncultured Dehalococcoidales bacterium. Taxonomy (GTDB): domain Bacteria; phylum Chloroflexota; class Dehalococcoidia; order Dehalococcoidales; family JAUVZE01; genus CAZNEL01. The sequence continues at coordinate 31,280 of CAZNEL010000006.1, forward strand.
ACGCATAAGGAGAAAGAGGCTTGAGAGGCATGTTCTCCTTTTGAGGCAAGGATAAGGCATCGCCATAAACCGAGGAAGAGGAAGCGCAGACGACTTTCCCTATACTATTTTCCCTGGCTGCTATCAGTACATTTAGGGTTCCCGTTATGTTTACCTCATTAGTTGCCAGGGGGTCTTCTATGCTGCGGGGCACACTGGAAAGGGCAGCTTGGTGAAATACATACTTAACTTCTTGAAAGAGGTCAAGTAGTAAGGGGAGGTCAGTGACGCTGCCCTGGATAAACTCTGTATCCCCTTTCTTAAGCAAGCTCGCTATGTTTTCCATTTTCCCGGTGGAAAGGTCATCGAGAATAGTAACCTGGTAACTTTGTTTCACCAACTCTTCGGCAAGATGTGAGCCAATAAACCCAGCCCCACCGGTAACCACTACTTTTTCCATTCGTCTCCTTTTGCTGTATAGAACCTCGGTAGTCCCGGATATATGTTGTCCTAATTGTTCATAATGATAACTTAGCTTGCTTATGAGGGGCAAGCTCGCCTTGGAGGTGATGTATTTAGTCCAGGTTAAACTCTCTCTTCAGGGCAAAGAACACGTCCTGAGGTTTTTCTATCTTATAATCCAGATTAACGCTTATGAGCAGGGCATTTTCGTGATGGTCACCCTTTAAATCTCCCCAATCTGATTTCATTGGTAGTGTTTGTACTTTAGCTTCGCCAAAAGAGCAAAAGCCATGGTCCGAAATGACAATCAGTTTATTCTGTTTATCTTGGAGAAAGCCGCTACCAAAAAGAAGCTGCTCCATTTTGTCGTCTAACTTTCTATACCAGTCCAGAACGCAGTCATCCCCCCAGTGAAAGTGCTGGATACGGTCAAGCAGGGTATAGACCGAGATAAGAAGGTCAGGGCTGTCAGCTAAGAGTTCCTCGGTCTTATCAGTAACCTGCTCAAGCTCCTCTTGCCACTCCTTCTCGTTGGTGGGGAGCCCGAACCCCACCGGTTTGAAATCAACTCCAAAGGAGAAGGGGGGAACGATAAAAGGAACGTTCAGCACTCTTACCTTTTTACCCTGTCGATGCAGGATATCCCAGATAAACTCGGCTCTAATATCTTCTCTTTTGAGTAGCCTGTCATCTGCGACAAAGCTCTTGTGCCCGTGTTCTTCCGGAGTCTTGCCGCAGAACATACCACACCATACTGAGGGAGAAAAGGGTTTCTCTCTCAGAACAAGCTCCTGGCAATCACCTATCTCACAGAGCTTCTTGAAAGTAGCTAGCTTATCTATATTGGGTTGTATCACCCTCCAGGTAGCAGCATCTATTCCCAGTACGAAAATCACTTTAATTCTCCCGGGTAAGTAGCATTTTTAAACTACACATGTGTCTCCAGAACTATCCCGGCGCCAATATTCTTTCCTAATCTTGCCAGTATAAACCTGCCCAGTTCCGGCATCTCCGAGAACTTCTCGATTACTAGTGGCTCGGTCTGAAAGGCTACAATGGCTGCTTCATTTTCCCCTATCTCTTCCGCATTTTCCATCATCACCTCCCCTGTCTCCGAGCTTATCCTTTGCCTGATCTCTTTCACTAAACATTTAGTCTTACTTGTTCCACATTTCATCTCAAGTTTGTCTCCACGCTTAAGTGTCTCCTCAAGCACGACAACTTCACCCAGGAACTCTTCAATAGAAACTGTTGGAGCATCCTGATGCCCACCAACGTTACCCCTGCTAACTTCACACCCTATCACTATGCCTACACTATCTCCAGCTCTTGCCTTCTCTATTTCCCCAGGGAAGATACGTATTTTCTCTACCTTGCCTTTAATGCCAGAAGGCTGAAATACAAGCTCCTCCCCTTTCTTTAGAACGCCTGATTCCACTCTCCCGACTACTAATTTTTCTGAATCGAAGTGATACGTATCCTGAACAGTGAACCTGAGGGGCTTTTCGCTTACTGCCTCCAGGGATATTTGATCGAGAGCCTGAATCAGGTTAGGCCCTTGATACCATCGTGTTCTTGGTGAAGGCATATATACATTATCGCCCTCCATGGCTGAGACGGGTAAGAAAGTTTCTGCTGCACAGTCTAGGGTGGTAAGGAGTCGGGTAGTTTCCTCCTTAACTTCCTGGAAGGTTCTTTCTTCGTAATTTACCAGATCCATCTTATTTATCGCCACAATAATTTTCTCTATCCCCAACATATGGAGTAAAAAAGCATGTCTTTTTGTTTGCTCTTGAATACCATCGGGGGCGGAGATTACTAAAATGGCTATCTGGGCGTGCGAGGCGCCGGTGAGCATGTTTTTGATAAATTCCTTATGCCCCGGGACATCGACAATAGTATAATCGTTCTTCCCTTTGAACAGTACTCTGGTGGTATCTATAGTGCGCTCTTCTTTTAGTTCCTCCTCAAATGAGTCTAGGAAATAGGCAAACTCAAACCTCTTTTTGTACTCTTCAATGAGTTTCTGTATCTCGGCCAGCTTATCCTCAGCGAGTGCCTCTGAATCATAAAGAAGCCGGCCGATGAGAGTTGACTTGCCGTGGTCTACATGTCCCACAATGACCACGCTAATATTCATTCTATCCCCTCCTACATGTATCCCAGAGCACGGAGCTTCTGCATGGTGTACGATTTTTCCTTATCTTGAGCCCGCCCGGACCTCTCGGCGACTTTGGTTGTCTTTAATTCCTCTACCATCTCACCGATATTGGCCGCATTAGATTCAGTAGTCAGAGTGCATGGTTCACACCCCAGGCTGCGGTATCTCCTGCCATTCCGGGCAAAGTACATTGAGTTTACCGGCATACCCTC
>CAZNEL010000007.1:0-33680 GCA_964572285.1 uncultured Dehalococcoidales bacterium
TTTCTATAGGGTAGGACATGCCGATTCCTTTTTCCACCACATTCGGGACACTGCCGATGAATCCTAAAACATAAATAGCAAGTCCTGCATAGAACCATATCGTCCCCGGTTTAAGTGGCAAGAAAATGGAGTATATTATCATGGCGAAAAATACTATTAACATTACATTGCGGGTCTTTTTATCTTCCTTACCCGGAGCTATTCTCTTGCCTATATCCTTGGGCAGTTGTCCTGATAGCATAATAAAAAGGAACAGTAAAGTTGTTAGAATCCAAGCGTTCCAAACGCCAACTTCAAAGGCTGGTATTAGCGACATGTTTCACCTCATTAGGTGCATTATGCTTCTAGCAATAGTGGTGGTGAGCTCTATGATTCAAAAGCAACAAGTCATCCCCTCAGTTCCTCGAGCTCCTGTTGCGCCCGTTGAATATCGCGCGGGTTCTGGGATAGCTCAAGACACTTCTCAAAGTCGGCTATTGCCAGCTCATTTTCCCCCATTTCCCGGTAGACACCGCCGCGGCCTAGGTAGAAATGAGCATTAGTTGGCTTTAGCTCAAGGCACTTGTCAAAGTCAGCTATTGCCAGGTCATATTCCTTCATTTGCTGGTAGGTGTGGGCCCGTTCGTCGTAGTTCCCAGCATCATTTGGCTCTAGCTCTATGGCTTTACTGCAATCGGCTAGCGCCAGCTCATATTCCCCCATTTGCCGGTAGGTACGGCCCCGTTCCTTGTAGTGATTAGCACCCTTTGGCTCTAGCGCGATGGCCTCATTGCAATCGGCTAACGCCAGGTTATATTCCCCTTTATTAGTGTAGACACTGGCTCGTTGGTCGTACCAGTGGGCGCTATTTGGCTCTAGCTCAATGGTTTTGGTGCAGTCAACTATGGCCAGGTCATATGCCTCAACAGTTCTTACATAGTCCCCCCCAGCGATGATCGAGTAAAGGCCCCCTATTTGGACGTAGGCATTAGCCCGATTACCATAGGCATCAGCGTCATTGGGGCTTCGCTCAATGGCCTCGGTGTAGTCAGCTATGGCCAGGTCATACAGCCTCTGCTCCGCCTCTTGAATATTACACAGGTGACCTAGGTCTTGTGTGTCTTGTGGTGCTAGCACCAGACACGTGGCAAATTCGATAATTGCCTCATTATTCCTGCCCTGTGCCAGGTAAGCTTGGCCTCGGTCATAGTAGTAACGATAATAGTGTGGGGCATTTGGATTTAGCTCAATGGCCTTGGTGAAGTCGGCTATTGCCAGGTCATATTCTCCTTTGTCAAAGTAGACCTTACCCCTCATGTTGTAGGTATTAGCGTTATTGGGGTTTAGCTCAATGGCCTTATTGAAATCCGCTATTGCTAGGTCAATTTCCCCTTTTAGGTTGTAAGCCCAGCCACGGCCGGAGTAGTAGTAACTAGCATTGTTTGGGTCTAGCTCAATAGCCCTGGTGTAATCAGCTATAGACTTATCAGACTCCTCTGTTCGGTGGTAGACATTGCCCCGGCTTGCGTAGTAACCAGCATTGTTCGAGTCTAGCTCGATGGCCCTGGTGAAGTCGGCAATTGCCATGTCCCATTCCTCGATATCCCATTGATTCTCCCCTTGGTTTCTGCGATATTCTCCTTTTTCCCAATAGGATCGGCCTCGGTTGAAGTAATAATCTGCATTATTCGGGTCCAGCTCGATGGCTTTATCAAACTCTAAGATAGCCAGCTCATACTGGCTCTCCTCTAGGAAGGCAACGCCAGCGTTATAGTTCTGCTCCGCTTCTGTCTCCCATAGTACGAAGACAAACAGGAAGATGAGCGCCACCAATACCGCAACTGCCGCGGCCCAGAGCCACCGCCGCTTTAGTAAGGGTACCCCCACCTTTGTGGGCTTGGCAGGCCTCTCCACAAAGACAGGCACCTTCCTGGTGTCCTCAGCTTCTTTAGCCTTCCTGGACTCTTCAGCCTCCTTTTTTTCTCTTTCCTTAGCGGCTAGCTCAGCTTCCCTCTTCACCCTCTCTTCAGCTTCTTTAGCCTCTCTCTTTTCTCTTTCCTTAGCGGCTAGCTCGGCTTCCCTCTTCGCTCTCTCTTCAGCCTCTCTCTTTTCTCTTTCCTTAGCAGCTAGCTCAGCTTCCCTCTTCGCCCTCTCTTCAGCTTCTTTAGCTTTCGTGACCTCCTGAAGCACATCTTCTCGAGTCAGAAGTTGTTGTACCGTGTCGGCGAGTCGTTGCAGATGCTTACTCAGAGGTGGCGTCTGAGCATCCAAAAATTGATGAGTACTTACAAAAAACTCCATAGATTTGGAGAGGGACACATCCTCAATCCGAAGCGGGATGATGGGAATGCCCTTGCTCGCTGCCCTTCCCACCTCTCTTATTACTTGCGGTGACCTATTCGAGTTGGATGATAACACCAAGACAAGGATGCGGCTCCCATCGAGAGCATCAACGATTGCCTCAGCCCATTCCATGCCGGGCGAAACATCCCGCGGAGCAATCCAGCACCGTATGTGTCTCGATTCGAGCGTGGCACATACCTCCTCGGTAACGTGTTTGTCATGGGCCGAATAGCAAATAAAGACATCGTGAGCCATTTTAATTAAGCACCATTTTCACAGTTCCTGCAGGTAAGGCTAAAATTTGTAACTACACGGCTTTACTGTTCACGTTGGCAGACACCTTTTCCTGCTGGTATCTTGCTAGTATCAGTCCCGATTGTCAAGTGATGAGCCTCCTATGCTTGTCGATGGACCTCTAGCCCAACCTTGGTCAGGAATTCTGCTATTTTACACACTATCTGTCTATCCCACTCCTTCACATCATTGGAAAGTTCTGACCAAGGCACAAGATAAGAGCTAGTCTTCCTGGTTACATCTCTTTCCTCCCCCCATTTCCACCCGTCAAGAAGCCGCTCAACATTCCATCGGGCGTGTTCCATTTTCACCATAATTTCAATCTCAGTTCCAGTGAATGTCATTGGCGCAATATCACGACCGGTGACTTTATGCAGGGTGCAAGCAATCTGGCGTAGCTTCTCAAAAATATGGTCAGCCTGCTCTCGATTGGATTCCTTAAGATAATCCAGCAGTTTGTACCATGTGATAATGGAAGACGGAACTGGAGTAGCTGATGTAACCGTGTTCAGCGGTACTCAGGAAAGATGCGGGGACGTCTTGTTTAGAGAAGACTGGTTAATAGTTAAGGGTAGAATCCAAAGAAGAGGGCCAAAGTCACTTACTATCATTGCTGATGACTTATCTGTAATGAGCATTGCCTATCCTACGTCAGCTGAACAGTAGTCAGGAATGATGTTTTGCTGGTTTTATCATTGTGATGGACATAACAGCATTGGTTGCCAGAACCTCAGAGTGTAGCAATATAACAGTGGCAAGTGATAAGTCTAAAGAAGATGTTATAGCAACTAAATGACAGCTATCCTTCTTGAAGTTGTTAGGTAGTTATGCTTTTGCTGTCTCTCGCGGCGCTCTTACCATGAGTATCGGCCTGTTCCCCCCCCGTAGTACCCTGTCGGTAACGCTACCAAATGCCCATCGGCTAAGTCCTGACCGACCATGGGTTGACATGGCAACAAAAGTAGCATCTATTCCGTCAGCGGCTTTATTAATTTCCTCGGCAGCTCTCCCGACTTCTACTTGATACTTTACGCTGACTCCCTTGATTCTCAAATCCTCCCCAACCTTATTAAGGTAGTCCATAGTTCTCATTTTGATTTGCTCTATCTCTGCATCAGTGTAGCGAACGGGGGCTCCAGCCTCTCCGGCGACAACATAGTAGGTTGGTGATAATACATGAAAGAGAGTAATCTCTCCTTTTACTCCTGCTGCCAATCCAGACATTAGTTCCTTAACGTAGGGTAAAACAGCCTCGGCTACTTTAGAGCCGTCTAACGGAACAAGTATTTTCTTTAGCATTCTCTTGCCTCCCACTAGAGTTTAAGGAATTGTTGTTTTAGCCTCTCTAATTTATCGGTTAGAGAATATACTTTTTGGCGTTCTTTGTCAATAACAGCTGTCGGCGCCTTGGTTAGAAAATCTTTGTTGTTGAGTCTGAATTCAAGACGGTTTACTTCAGCTTTAACTTGCTCTATCTCTGCACGATGTCGTTTTTTTTCAGCTTCCATGTCCACCATACTTGCCATAGGTATAATTACCTCTGATTCTTTTAACACTATTACCAGGGCGTTTTCTTGTGACGGAGCTTCTTGCTTGCTAACCGGAAAATTAAGTGGCTTGACACGAGCCAGGGTTTGGATAGCCTGAGAATACGGAATAATAGCCGAGGCCAATTGGGAGCTATAGACTTGCGCCTCAATTGACCGCTGGCTCTCCACTTTATATTGAGCCCGGGCATTACGGATAGAGCGTATTATATCTATCACCGATTCGATAACTCGCTCTGCTGATGGGTCGATAACTTTATCATTAACCGCGGGGTATGGAGCCATCATGATAGACTCGGTTACTGACCAGTTCGAAGGTAGGTGACGCTTGAGGTGCTGCCATAGCTCTTCAGTAACGAAGGGCATATAGGGATGCAGCAGACGGAGTGAAATATCCAGGACATAGACCAGAACCGGGATTGGTGACACTGCCTCACCATCTGGACGGAGACGTATTTTAGCAAACTCAATATACCAATCACAGAATTCTCCCCAGAGAAAGTCATGAATTTGTCTTTGGGCTTCACCGAACTGGAAGCCCTCCATAAGATTGATTACGCTTGATATAGTGTAGTTCAGGCGGCTGATGATCCAGCGGTCCTCCACTGGGAGTAAGTCCCACTGGATTTTCATATCGGCGTTTTCCGACTCTATGCTTCTGATGACAAACCGGGTGGCATTCCACAGTTTGTTGGCGAAGTTTCGGCTAGCTTCCAGTTTCGATTTTGTTATCTTGATGTCGTTACCCGGCGAGGTGCCGGTGGACAGTGCAAAGCGTAAAGCATCGGTGCCATATTGCTCTAGTGTGTCAAGGGGATTAAGCACGTTACCCCTAACTTTGCTCATCTTTTCTCCCTTCTCGTCACGTACTAACCCATGAAGGTAAACTGTACGGAAGGGGATGTCTCCAGTATCTTCTATACCCATCATGATCATACGGGCAACCCAGAAGAAGAGAATGTCGTAGCCGGTCTCCATTACTGTAGTCGGGTAGAAATAACGCAGATCTTCCGTATCATCTGGCCAGCCCAGTGTAGAATGGGGCCATAGGGCAGAGCTGAACCACGTATCCAGTACGTCCGGGTCTTGTTCTATGTTAGCTGAACCACAATGGCTACAGGCTTTGGCGTCCTCTATGGATACCGTTAGCTCGCCACAATTCTGGCAATACCACACCGGTATGCGGTGTCCCCACCATAGCTGGCGGCTGATGCACCAATCACGGATATTCTCCATCCAGTTATAATAGACCTTGGTAAAACGCTCCGGGATGATGGTGATATGGCCATCAAGGACGGCATTCAAAGCGGGCTTAGCCAGAGGCGCCATCTTGACAAACCATTGTTTACTGGCTAAAGGTTCAATAGCTGTCCGGCAGCGCTGGCAGTGTCCTATGGCATGGCTATAAGGTTCAATCTTGACTAAGAGACCTTCTTTATCTAAATCAGATACTATCGCCTTGCGGCAGGCAAAGCGGTCAAGGTTGACATAAGGTCCGGCATTTTCATTCATGGTGGCATCCGGGTTTAATATGTTTACCAGTGGCAAATTATGCCGCTGCGCCACTTCAAAGTCTACCGGGTCATGAGCGGGGGTAATTTTCACCGCACCGGTACCGAAAACAGGATCAACAGCCTCATCAGCCACGATAGGTATTTCACGTTCCACAGCAGGAACGATGGCCGTCTTGCCAATCAGTGCCTTGAAACGCTCATCATCTGGGTTAACGGCTATGGCGGTGTCGCCCAGTATAGTTTCCGGACGGGTGGTAGCTACGGTTATAAATTGGTTACTGTCAATCAAGGGGTAGCGGACATACCACAGGTGTCCGTCAACCTCCTTGTGGTCTACCTCGAGGTCGGATAGGGCTGTAGCACAGCGGGGGCACCAGTTGATAATCCGCTCCCCGCGGTAGATTAAGCCTTTTTCATAGAGACGGGTGAAGACAGTGCGTACTGCCCGGCTGGGCCCTGCATCCAGGGTGAAGCATTCCCGGTCCCAATCACAGGAGATGCCTAATCTCTGGTGTTGTCTGGTAATAGTCTTGCGGCATTTATCTGCCCACTGCCACATCCGCTCGGTGAATTTCTCTCTGCCCAGCTGATGACGGCTCAGGCCTTCTTTAGCCAGTAGATGCTCTACTACCACCTGGGCAGCGATACCGGAATGGTCAACACCGGGGAGCCATAACGCTGGCTCACCCATCATGCGGTGCCAACGAATCATGATATCCTCCAGGGTAGCTGTCAGGGCATGCCCGACGTGTAGCTCACCGGTAACATTGGGTGGCGGCATTATAATTACAAAAGGTTTCTTTTCGGGGTCTACCCTAGGTTTGAAGTATCCCTTGTCCAGCCAGAATTTGTACCACTTCTGTTCTACCTTGCCCGGCTCATAAGCCTTAGGCATTTCATATTCGACACTTGCTGCTTCTGTCATGTCTACCTTTCTAGTTATTGATTAAGGATTTACTCTTTTATTGCGGTGACCAAATAGCAAGGTAATCATCAATATCGGGGGTATTAGTAAGGTTAATCACATTAGTGCCATCATTGTTCATGATACAAATGTCTTTTCCTGTTGGGTGAGGCCCGGATGATGTAAATATTATCTTATTGCCGTCGGGTGACCATGAAGGTAAGTAGTTTGAGCTATCACCAGCCGTTAATTTGCGTACCTTGCTGCCATCAACATTCATTACATAAATTTGTATGTCAACTATCTGGCGACGTGAGGAAAATGCAATTCTCGTGTCACCGGGCGACCATGAAAGATCGCTGTCATCGAATTTAGGGCTATTAGTGAGGTTAACTTTGCTCCTATCTTGAACATCTACCAGACATATATCACGGCATATGCCTTCTGGCCCCTGTTCATCTTCAGAGTACCAGGTATAGCAAACATTCTTCCCATCTAGTGACCAGATAAGCTCCTCACATATCCCTTGTTCGCTGGTTATCATGGTCTGGTTATTGCCATCGGCATCCATAATAGTAATTTCACAGCAGGGTGGATTGTAAACAATGAAAGCAATCTGGCTGCCATCGGGTGACCATACTGGCCACCATTCTTTAATATCAGGAGTGCTGGTCAGGTTTTGGAGCTTGCCGGTGGCGGTATCTATTAAAAAAATTTCATAGTCTAGACGTCCGACAGCTATCTTTTCCCCATCGGGTGACCAGGCAATAGAATGGGCGGGTATTTCTGCTATTTTGGACAGGCTTCCGCCGTCAGTATCAGCCATGCAGAGCCAACTGTCCTCGTCAATGAAGGCAATTTTCGTGCCATCAGCGGAAAAGCCGAGGGTATCAGGTATACCAGACCAGCTACCAAGCTTTACTGGATTGCTGCCGTCAGGATTCATGGCGTAGATATAAGGAGTCCCTTCTCTATCCGAGACAAATGTGATTTTCCCAGATGGGGTGGGAGTTGGGGCATTGCTGCAGCCACCGCCAGGTACGAGTAATAAAAGTAGCGCTAGTATAACAAAAGAATAATTTATTCGTTTTATCATATCCTCTTCAACTTACATAGTTTAAACTTTACCCAAAATGAATAGACAAGGCATATTATGCCAACCATACCAAAAACATTACAGAATATGCCATAGCCGAAAACGACTGAGTTTGCATAAGCTATACTGTAACCCCTGTTAATGAGCTCGTGCAAAATGGTAGACGATGCTAAACTGAGCAGATTACTGATTATCTTGAGGCTGGCACCCGCAATCAGGAATCGCTTCGCCCTGTCCCCGCCACGCCGCAACAGAATAGCAGCCAGGACGATGACCGTAATCCAGAGTAACAAAGCGGGGATAATATTGATAAACTGGGCAAGAAACATAGAAATTCCCATTACGTTAACACCTGCTTTTCTGACCGGAACCTTAGCCAGAAGGCAAGGACCAGGCACACGAATCCCGCTAGGCCTAAAATACCCATGGGAAGTGAAATGGTCAACCCTATGGTCTGCGCTATATCTATGTAGCTCCTACCTTGTTCAGATACTAAACGCTGCACAAGACCTTGTAATAGAGGGCTTGCTAGCTGTTTTATAAACATCAGGCTGCAACCAGCCAGAAGCAGCTTCTCAGCTTTACTGCCACCCCGCCTGACCATAATTACCGCTAGCACAATGCCGACACCCCATGCCAAGAGTTCGGGAACATATCTCAGTATAGAAATTTCTACTATTTGAAAAAAGCTCATCTTGATCTCTCTCTGGTTGTCTCAGAACCTCGCCCCCTTTATCCCACTCTCCTTGAAAGGAAGAGGGAGAGGGAGAGGGATTTTGGAGAGGGGACTCCATATCTCCTTGATTTACTTTAGTTCTTTATACCAAGCTGTTCTCTGATTGTCTCAAACTGAGGTGAGTCCATAAGGCCAATAGTTGCCAAAGTAAACAACTTTTCACCTTTATATCTTTTTTTCATTCTGTTAATAGCTTTTTGTATGGTATCGGCTTTTTCATAGCATGCTAGTTCTATTACTGAACGGGAGAACTCAGGGCTATCAACCGTAAATATTTCAACCTCAAGACTAAATATAAAATTAAACAGGGTATCTTCATGAAGCTCATCCTTTTCCCCTGATGATATTATCTTATCAACTAGTGATTTAGCCTTAAGCTTCTTAAGTTCTGCATGCGATGCCATTTTTTGATATGAAGTAAGTTCTAATTCTTCTTTTGAAACCGCCTGCTTAGCAATATAAGATATGGTATCTAGGTCAATTGAACCTTCAACAAAAACATAGGTCTGGGCATCTAAAGCACCTACTGTTGTTAATAGAGCGACCTCATCATCAAATCTATTACCATAATTTCTAGTTAGCTCAAGGTAATATTTGGTAGTGTTCTCCGCAATACGAGTAAAATTACTTTTAAACAAACCCGGGAACCCCATTTCATCTCCTTATTCTACATGAGGTGTTATTTTCAGCATCTCCACCACCCTACCCAGTATCTTATCTGCTACCTCTCTTTTACTCAGCAGGGGCAGGCTTTCTACCTTACCCTCCCGGTCAATGATGGTTACTTTATTGGTATCTACATCAAAGCCACTTTCTTTGGCGGTAATATCGTTAGCCACCATAAGGTCAAGCTTCTTATTATCTAGCTTTTGTCTGGCGTTCTCTATTACGTTTTCGCTTTCAGCAGCAAAGCCGACCTTGATAAAATTACCCTTTACCTCGGTTATGATATCCGGCGTCCTGATAAGCTCCAGGGTTAGCGTAGGAGATCCCTTCTTAATCTTGGTAGCGGCTGCATTCTTTGGCTGGTAATCAGCTACTGCCGCCGCCATAATCAGGGTATCGGCTTGAGCCACTGCCTTAGTTACTGCTTCCTTCATCTGGACGGCAGTTTCAGTATGGATAACCTCCATGCCGGCTGGTTCGGGAAGAGAGGAGGGGGCAGTAATTAAGGTTACAATAGCGCCTCTATCTCTGGCTGCCTCAGCCAAAGCATAACCCATCTTACCGGAAGAACGATTACCGATATGGCGAACGGGATCGATTGGCTCCTGGGTGCCGCCGGCAGTAACCACAATGTGTTTACCAGCCAAGTCGCTATTTCTACCCAGCACCTGCTTTATGATGCCGATGATGGTCTCTGTTTCAGCAAGACGCCCTAATCCTATACCGCCGGAGGCGAGACGGCCATAATCAGGTTCAACGATAGTAAAACCTCTATTCTTGAGCCTGGTTATATTTTCTTGAGTAATGGAATTCTGGAACATATCAGCATGCATGGCTGGTGCTATAATAATTGGTGCCCTAGTCGCTAGCACCGTACAACTCAACATATCATCGGCTATGCCGTTAGCTATTTTGGCAATCATATTAGCTGTCGCTGGGACAATGACCACTACATCAGCCGCTTCAGCCAGGGATATATGCGTAATGCTAGGTTCAGGGCTTTGCTCCCACATGCTGGTTACTACTGGTTGGCTGGTAAGGCTATGCAAGGCAAGCGGAGTGATGAACCTGGTGGCGGACTCGGTCATGATTACTTTAACCATTGCTCCGTTCTGGGTCAATTTGCTGGCGATATCGGCAGCTTTGTAAGCAGCTATGCCTCCGGTGATACCCAAGACGATAGTTTTGTTAATTAGCATCATTGCCTCCTCATCTGGCTAGGCGTGGTTGATATGGTGGATAAGCCTCAAGCCAATCAGTGTCAGATTAGGGTTTACTACATCAATGATCGCTGTTTCTTTAGCTATCAACTCGGCATAACCCCCCGTTGCCACCACTTTCGCTTTTTCGCCTAGTTCCTTTTGGATACGATTCACTATACCTTCAACAATACCCACGTAGCCAAAAACAATTCCCGATTGCATAGCCGAAATAGTATTGGTGCCGATAGCCCGCTCGGGATGAGTTAATTCCACACGGGGTAACATTGCCGCTCGTCTGAATAACGATTCGCTGGCAGTTGCTATCCCTGGAGCTATGGCCCCTCCGAGATAATCACCTTCCTTAGATATTGTATCAAAGGTAGTGGCTGTACCCAGGTCAACAATAATAGCTGGACCGCCATACAGGTGATGGGCAGCGGCAGCGTCTACAATGCGGTCAGCCCCAACCTCTTTAGGGTTATCCATGCGGATACGCACCCCGGTTTTCACTCCGGCTCCTACTACCAGGGGTAAGACATGAAAATACCGTTGGGACAGTTCTCTAAAGGTGGGTATTAGCGGAGGCACAACACTGCATAGAACTACCCCGCTAATATCTGATGTGTTTAAGCCTTGTTGGGGCAACAGGCTAAGAAATAAAGCAGCATATTCATCTACCATACGGTCGATATTGGTAGCCATATGCCAGGTAGCCAGGAGCTTTTCTTCATGAAAAACTCCCAGAGTGGTATCGGTATTTCCAATATCAATAGCTAACAGCATGGTATCTAATCCAACCTTAACAGATTTAGTTAAATTTCTTTTAATTGTTTAATGACCTGAGGTAGTGCCGGCAGAAGGTCAGTGGCAATCATACCGGTATCGCCTAGCTTGGACCTAACTATTTCGCCAGCCTCACTATGCAGGTAAACACCCAGAGCAGCAGCATCAAAAAGTGATAGCCCCTGGGCTAGCAGTCCGGCTATAATGCCACTTAGTACATCGCCAGTACCGGCTGATGCCAGCCCCGGATTAGCCGTAGGACTAATCCGGTATTGTCCTTCCGGGTTAGCAATAACGGTATGGGCTCCCTTCAGGACAACGGTTTTTTGCCAGTCCATAGCTGCCCTCCTGGTTATTTCCAGCCTGTCTTGTTGCACTTCATCAACTGATATCCCTATCAGCCTTGCCATTTCGCCGGGGTGTGGGGTCATTACAGCATCGTCAGGTAATTGCAGCCACCAGTTGGGGATTCTGGCTAGCGCATTAAGGGCATCAGCATCAAGAACCAGTGGTGGTAATATTACCTCTTTCTTGAGAAGCATGGCTCCGATAAATCTTATGGCTGATTGGCTTTGTCCTAGGCCACAGCCTAACAGCAGAACATCGTATTGGTTTAACTGTTGGTGAATAACTTTAGCGGCTCCCGGCGAGATGATACCACGGCGGGATTCGGGTAGGGGAAGATAGGTTACTTCAGTTAGCTTTGATGCCAGTATCGGCTGGAGACTACCGGGGGTCGCCAGGGTCACTAACCCCGCCCCGACCCGTAGAGCACCGCTACAAGCCAGGTAAGCAGCCCCAATGTAGTTGATTGAGCCTGCTACTACCAGAACCCTGCCAAAGCTCCCCTTATTAGCCTCAAGAGGACGGTTGGGTAGAACCGATCTAGCCCAATCACTACTGAGCATTTCTGTGTGCACTCGCTCAGCCAGATGTGAGGGTATGCCAATGTCAACTACAGTAAGTTTACCTACCCTTTCTTTGCCAGGGGAGTTGAATAAACCTGGTTTGGGAAAACCAAGGGTAATAGTATAATCAGTATAAAGACAGGCCGGGTCTACAGCACCGGTATCAGCATCAAGCCCGGAAGGTAGGTCAAGTGCAATAATACGAAGTCCAGTTCTTTTTTCTCTGGTTCTGCCTATCATGTCCAGCGCTTGCAGCAAGGTATAATCAGGGGGGCGGCTTTTACCGGTACCAAACAGGGCATCAATAATAGTATCGGTAACTAATAATAACTCATTCAGTTTATCCAGATTTTCATCCTGGGCTATTTCAACGTAATTAATACCCCGCTCTTGAACCAGCTTGAAGTTAGAGTCATCTGCTGGCCTCTGCCGGACAAGGTAAAGATTGACCTTCGCTCCCCAGTCGTGAAGGTGGCGAGCAGCTACCAGTCCATCTCCGCCATTATTCCCCGGGCCTATTAATAGTAAGATATGCTGCTGGTCAATTGTGCTCAGGATTTTTCTGACTTCCTCAGCTACTGCCTTACCCGCGTTTTCCATCAGCGTGTTAGAAGGCAACCCGCTTCTGGCACATTCCTCCTCTATCTGTCGCATCTGATTAACAGTTACAATCTTCACGATTACCTTTCCGATTTTATAACTACAATTTAGAGTGTAGCAATATCCTGGGCTACGGTCAACCTTTTATCAAATGCGCTAGTTTACCGGTCATTGCCTGCCAGTGGGTTCCTCTCCAGTAGATACGGTGGCAGGTGGGGCACTCCATATATTGGCTTTGGTTCTGGAAGACATAAGGTGGTACCAGCTGTTTTACCTCCCCTTTACTCCTTTCCCCCAGTGGTTGGTTACACTCCAAGCAGATAGAAAACGGCTTAAGCTGGCAATTTAACTTAAGAGTATCTACTACCTGGCGTATTTGTTGCCCCGGATCATCACTATGTATCAGAATAGCTCTGAGCTGCCCGCTGGTTACCACTCGCCTTCTCATAATTTGGGTGTCTCTGGTTAATATTATCTTGTGTTCGGCTAGAGCCGTGGCTACCATCTGGGAGTCGTCACTACCTGCAAATAGCAGGGCGTCATATCCCATCATCCTGAGCCATTTAACCAGCTTCCCTACATTACTATCAACAATAAACCGGGGAGTGTTTATTTTACTTGCCCCCTGTTTTCTCTATAGGGGAAAGGATATATTGTTGTTTAAAGGTGAATTTGCATTCCCTCATAGGCCAGCGTGATCGGGGTCTGTAATTCTGCCGCTACGTCAGCTATTTCTACTTTTATCTCTGTCTCCAAGCTGGGACTCATATGGACGGTAATTACCGGCGGCAGGTATCCTTTGAGCTTTCGGAAGTTAATTAACTCCTGTTTGAGCAGAGCTGGTGTGAGGTGCTCTCTATTAGTAGCAGCCTCTATAAAGCTATCTGATGCCGTAACCTCTGTGATAAGGAGTTGGGGTGATATGCAATGCCAGCACTCGGTTAAACCTGGGCCACTGTCTCCGGTGTAAAATACCACTTTGCCATCAGGTGAAGTAACTTGGTAGCCTACTGTGGGAACACTATGCTTTACTGGTACCGCGAGAATATTATAACCTGCAATCGTCTCACTGCTGCCTGGTTCTACTATGGTGAAATTTATTGTTGGCTTGCCTTCCGGCTTTTCGAGAAATTTAGGATAAAGTTCGCCATTTAACAAATGAGTGGCGAGGGTATTATATACAGACTGTAGAGAATAGATATTGATAGTAGCCTTCGCCAGATAAAAATTCATGCTGATGGTTGGGATATCTCTAATATGGTCGTAGTGTTGATGAGTAAGCAACACCGCTTTAAGTTTCTGCTGAGCCTCGAAGGATAGGCTTGAGGTAAGACTGCCGGCATCTATAGCCAGAACCCCATCAATTAGCAGGCTGGGGAGCCTTATCTGATGAGATTCACAGTTGTGTGCTCCAAGGATATGGATATCCATTTTTCTAATTAATCCTGCAAGTTAAGATAATAAGCTTCTAACGTGAAATGAGGAAGGGGTTAAAATTTGTTTGATGATCATAGGTGTCAAGAGCTTCTTTTTTCTTCAAATAATTTACTATAGCGTAGGTCAACGGAGTGGCAGCGGCTTCGATTACTGTCTTTGCTAGCCAGTGATATAAGATCATTACCAGCATGAATGAAGGGGTGCCGATAAAGGCTAAGGTGATAAATATTAAGCTGTCCAGTCCCTCTCCCACTATAGTAGAGCCGATAGTGCGGCTCCAGAGCCAGCGGCCTTTCGTTAAGATTTTCATCTTTGCCAGGACGAAAGAGTTGGCAAACTCGCCAATGAGGTAGCCGCAAAAGGAGGCGGCGAGGATTCTCGGTGTGTAGCCTAGAATACTCTCATAAGCTTTTTGCCCTTCCCAGAAAGGAGCCGGCGGCAGAATCTGTCCCACCCAGGCGAAGATGACAAAGAGAAGGTTGCAAAAGAAGCCGAGCCAGATAACTTTCCTTGCCCAGCGATAGCCATAAACCTCGGTGAGGATATCACCGAAGATATAGCTTAAAGGGAAAATAATTACGGCTGCTGGTAAGATAAACGGGCCAAAGCTTATTATCTTCACGGCAACGGTGTTGGCAGTAATCAGGCAGGTAACAAAGACAGTGGCAATAATCACCAGCCGGTACGAGACATTCATTTTCAAATCCAGCGTTGGCGACGGAAGAAGTAGAGCATGCCGCTAATTATTGCCAGGCAGATAAGGGATACACAGAGGGCGGAGTAGGGAGAAGCTGTAAAAGGCCCCAATGGGATGTTCATTCCGAAGATGCTTGCTACTACCGTAATGGGTAGCAGAATGGTAGCAATAATGGTCAACATTCGTATCACTTCATTGGTGCGATGAGTAGCTAGGGAATCATAGGCAGCGTTTAACCCTTCAATAATTTCTTTGTACTCGTCCAGCCCATCCCAAATCTTATCCACGTGGTCGACCATGTCTCCAAAGTAAACCACCATATCCATGTCAGTAAAACGGCGAACCTTGGGTTCCAGACTGCCGATAACGGCCCTCATTGGCCAGATAGTACGGCGAAAAGAGATGACGTCGCGTCGCAGTATAGAGAGGTCCTCAATTGCTTTGAGCACTCCGCTGCTGGAGAAAATGTTGTCCTCGGTGTCTTCAATGTTATTACCAATTTTATTCAGTATAGGTAAGCAGTAGTCAACCAGACGGTCAATGATACGGTAAAGGAGATAACCAGAGCCCTGGCTTAAGTGCTCTTGTCGGGATTCTTCGTCAAGCTGGCACTCTCGGAATAGCTTCACCAGTGGTTTGAGCTCTCCTTTATGCAGGGTAATCAGGTAATTCTTACCAATAAAAACAGATACTTGAGTGGATGTAGTCACCAATGACTCTTTACTGAATACCGGGAAGTGGAGAACCAAAAATAGATAGTCTTTATACTCATCTATCTTGGGTCGTTGTATTCGGCTAAGACAGTCATCCAAATCCAGGGGGTGGAAGGGGTAGTTTTGCGCCAGATATTCTGTCTCTCGTTCTGTTGGTTTTTCGATATTAACCCAGGTCAGATTGCCCCAGGTAAGCGATTCTAGTTTCTGTTTTTCCTCTTTTTTTACTTTAGTAGTAGCCATAGTACATTACCTGCCAGTATAATTGCCATATTTTACCACGACTTACAATATAGTTACAGTGGATAGAATTTCATAAGTTCTCTTCTGTTCGATCGTACTGCTCGGGGTGATTCTTCAACTCCTGTATAAAATCCCTGACAAGCTCTGGTAATGAGTATCGCGGCTGCCATCCCCATTCCTCGCAGGCAGGGCTATCGTCCATATTCATAGGGACTAAGAGTTTGCCTCTTCCTATCTCTGAGGTATCAGGCTTGAAATCCAGCTTGGCGTGAGGGAAATATTTCTTTACCTCGTCCACCAATTCCTGGGCTGAGAAAAGAGGTTTAATACCTCCCATGTTGTAGACTACTGTTTTGATATTGTCTTTCGTAGCCTCAGCCAG
This sequence comes from uncultured Dehalococcoidales bacterium, assembly GCA_964572285.1. Taxonomy (GTDB): domain Bacteria; phylum Chloroflexota; class Dehalococcoidia; order Dehalococcoidales; family JAUVZE01; genus CAZNEL01. The sequence continues at coordinate 16,045 of CAZNEL010000007.1, forward strand.
TTGAACAATACCATTAGCAACATCTTTATAGTAGAGGGATGGATAAGTAGTCTCTGGGCTTGTCCAAATAGTAAGTGGGTGACCTTTATATGCTTCTTCAATAGCCCATGAGGTCCATTGGACAAAACCGGGAGTTCTCACTCTTGGCCCAATTACTGAAGGGGGACGCACGCCACGGAAATCAAGGCCAAATCTCCTGCGATAGTAACGCCCCATAAGCTCAGCAAAGACCTTGGTACTCCCATAGAAACTAGTCGGACGCTGGAGGGAATACTCGTCAATAATACTCTCCTTAATATCGATGCCGTAGGTAGCTCTTGAACTTGTAAAGATAACCTGTTTCACTCCAAAAAGGCGAGCTGCTTCCAAGATGTTAAAGGTACCACGAGCGTTAACCTCAAATGAAGCCCATGGGTCCTCTTCTGATGGAACGGAGAGCATACTCCCTAGGTGGTAGATAACCTCGATATCATAGTCTTTAACCAGATTTAAAACGTGAGCAAAGTTAGCTAAAGTGCCCCGAACCAGTATTATCTTATCCTCAATGTCAGAGAGCCTGCTTTTAGCCTTGGTGGAGCGAAAGACTACAGGTTTATGTCTCTTGGCGACTAAAATTCTGACTACCTCGGCCCCGATAAAACCGGTACCCCCGGTGACCAGTATGTTCATCATTGTCTCCTTATTATCGTGGCTCCAATCAGTTGATAAACTATCTCTGTTGCAAGATTGGGCTTAAGTTGATAAACTAACGATGTAATCCCGATTAAGTCATTTTAGAGCACAGATGAAAAGAAAACAAGAGCCCCCTTTAGGACATAGGATTAAGCTCAAGGTCAAGAAGGCACTGGGAATGAACATTTTCCTGTGTGATAGTTGTAAGTGGAATTGGCGTGGGGCGTGCCATAATGCAGCACGCCCCAATGCTACTTGGTGTCAAGATTATACGAAGCGAGGGAAATAAGCTTACTTCCGCTCTAAAATCATGGTCATCCCCTGACCGCCGCCAATACACAGTGTCGCTAAGCCAAGTTTGAAATTTTTGCGCATCATCTCATGGGCAAGGGTAACTATAATTCTGGTTCCAGTGCAGCCCACGGGATGTCCCAGCGAAATCCCACTGCCATGGAAATTCGTCTTTTGATAATCAAGCCCAAGTTCTCTCATCACTCCTATCGTCTGTGAGGCAAAGGCTTCGTTTAATTCAACATAGTCTATATCCTCTATAGTAAGCCCAGCCCGTTTAAGTGCTTTCTTGGTGGATGTTACAGCTCCAAGTCCCATATAAGCCGGGTCAATCCCTCCGGAGGCATATGACCTGATGGTTGCCATCGGTTTTAACCCCAGTTCTTTTGCTTTTTCAGCGGACATTACTATTACGGCAGCTGCGCCATCGGTTATGCCGGATGAATTACCCGCTGTTACTGACCCATCCTTCTTAAATACCGAGGGTAGTTTAGCTAAAGCCTCCATAGATGTCTCTCTGGGGTGCTCGTCAGTATCAAAGAATTTAACCTCTTTTTTCTGTTTAATCTCTACGGGGACTATTTCTTCTTTGAATATGCCATCTTTCATAGCTGCTAGGGCTCTCTGGTTACTTAGCAGGGCAAGCTCGTCCTGTTCTTTCCTGGTGATACCGTATTTCTCGGCAATATTTTCTGATGTCATCCCCATGTGATAGTTGTAAAATATTTCCCATAATCCATCGTGGACCATACCATCAACCATCTCAGCATTGAACATTCTGGCTCCCCACCTGGCTTTAGGCATATAGTATGGGATTGTACTCATGCTTTCCATGCCGCCGGCAATAACAACCTCGGCATCGCCAGCTTTTATTGATTGGGCAGCTAGAGAAACGGTTTTTATCCCTGAGCCACAAACCTTGTTGATAGTTGTCGCTACCGTTTCCTTGGGGATACCAGCATAGATTGATGCCTGCCGGGCAGTATTTTGCCCCTGGCCTCCTTGCACAACATTGCCCATTAATACTTCGTCTATTTTTACCTCTTTTAAACTATCATCCCAGCCATAGTACTTTTTCTCTAACTCAATCAAACCAACGTCTTTGAAGACCTGTGGCGCATAGCTTAACAATTCAGGGTCGCTCTTAGGTCGTAACCCGGCTCTCTGTAGCGCTTCCTTAATAACAATACTACCTAGTTTTACTAGTGGGGTATCTCGTAGCGCTCCGCCGTAATTACCTATAGCTGTTCTCACTCCACTAACAATCACTGCTTCGGTCATAAAGTTCCTCCTTATCTAATAGAGCTAGCTACCTGTCTCTATGAAATCTTGTGATTTTATTTATTATACTCGTAGAATCCCTTCCCTGTCTTGCGCCCCAGCCAACCGGCGGTGACCATCTTCCTCAGTAGGGAAGGCGGAGCATATTGGGGCTCCTTGAATTCATCATACAGAGCATTAGCCATGAACAGAACGGTGTCATTACCGATAAGATCAGACAGTGCTAGGGGACCCATCGGATGATTTAATCCCAGATTTATCCCGGTATCAATGTCCTCCTTGGTGGCTACACCGGCATTTAGCATGCGGATGGCATTGAGTAAGTAAGGTATTAACAGACAGTTTACAATAAAGCCCGGAGTATCCTGGGCAGTGACAATCGTCTTTCCCAGGGATTTACCGAAGACTTGGCCAGCTTCCAGGGTTTCATCGCTGGTGGCAATAGTCTTGACAATTTCTAGTAGTCTCATAACCGGCACCGGGTTCATAAAATGTAGTCCCAGCATCCTATCTGGCCTGCTGGTGGCCATCGCCATATCAATGATAGACAAACAAGAGGTATTAGTCGCCAGGATGGTATGCTGGGGGCAAATGTTATCCAGCTCGGCAAATATCTTTTTCTTCAAACCCATATTCTCGATAGCCGCTTCTATTGCCAGGTCGCAGTCAACAAAGTCCTTAGTATTAGTGGTGCCTTTGATGCGATTAAGTATACTGTCCTTGTCCTGCGGGGAGAGTCTACCTTTTTCCACATCTCTACCCAGTCTGGAATCGATAAATTTCAGTCCCTTATTCAGTAGTTCGCTATTTATTTCTGAGGTTATCACTTGATAACCTGCTTGAGCACAGACTTGGGTGATGCCAGCACCCATCTGCCCGCAGCCAACTACACCAACCTTTTTAATTTTCATAGTCCTCCTTTCCTTATCTACTAGTGCAAGTTATTTGGCTTTATAGTCAGGCTTTCGCTTTTCTGCAAAGGCCGTGGTTCCCTCGGAAAAGTCGTCTGTGCCAAAGAGATAACCATTCAGGGAGTTCTCTAGCCGTAAGCCATCCTCCAGAGTAAGGCTAGAGCCTCTAATCATCGCCTCTTTAGCTGCTCTTACTGCCAGAGGCGCTGCTTGACAGATAGCCTCAGCCCATTCCATCGCCTTGGGCATAACCTCTTCCGTCGGGACGACTTCATTAACTAAACCTATGCGGTATGCTTCTTGAGCATCAATAAGCTTCCCCGTGAGTAATATCTCAGCCGCTTTACACCGTGGTATCATTCGAGGTAGTCTCTGTGTGGCTCCCCAGCCTGGTATTAAGCCCAGAGTTACCTCCGGTGTACCTAAACGGGCTTGTTCAGAAGCTATTCTTATGTCGCAAGCTAGGGCTATTTCTAGTCCACCCCCTGCCGCTACACCATTAATAGCGGCAATTAGAGGTTTCCAGATTTCTAGCCCGCGCCATAGAGACTCAGGGAACTCCCAAGGGCTGTCCCGATGCTCTTTCATAAAGGGTAAAGTATCCTTTATGTCAGCACCAGCACTAAAGGCTTTTTCACCAGCGCCAGTAATGATACCGACCCACAAGTTAGGGTCATCTCGGAAGTCTACGAGTGCTTCATGGAGATCTCGGACTATCTCCATGTTGATGGCATTTACCGGTGGTCGATTCAGGATAAAGATGGCAATTTTACCTTCCTTCTTATAGCCAATAGGCATAGTAAGCCTCCTTTCATGTTTACTCTCAAGCTAAATCACCACTGGTTAGAAGGTGGCACCTCCTCTCAGACAGGTTTTGCCACGGCTGAATTCATCTGGGGAGTACTGAGTGATTCTAACAGAGGACTGACATTATCGTCAAGGCGATGTACTAGTTCATGTGATTCGTGACAACTATTCTTTCAAGTGGCGACTATCTCTCTGAGCAGCAAGCCAAAACACGACAAAATCTCATTGACTATAATAGAACATATGTGCTAATATGCTGATGTAAGGTTCTTGAGAGGCAAGTTATGGTGTTAGAGACGAAAGATGATGAACTGGATTTACCACCGGAGTATTGTCACTATCGAGATGATGGCTGTGAATTTGCTGGCTCCTGTCTTGATTGCCCGTTTCCCCAGTGTATCTATGAATTTCCCAGAGGGAAGCAGCACTGGCAAAAGAGACTACAGGCAAGGGAAATAAGGCAGCTTTCTACAAAAGGAGGGAAAGGAATAAAGGAACTAGCAATGATGTTTGGCGTGAGCCAGAGAACAATACAAAGAGCATTAAAGAGGGCAGAAAATGAATGAAACATCTATTTCTACGCAGGTGACTCATCGGGACCTAGATCGTACTAGAAAGTATAAGGAATTACTGGATTTCTATCAGGGCAGGCACTGGGAAAGTAGAGACCGACGTAATGAGAAACACTTAACTTTTAACTATGCCAAAGTATTTGTTGATAAGGTTACCAGCTATCTTATGTCAGGGCTTAACTTTGCTGTTGATGCTGTTGAGGATTCTAACGAAGCGCGGGGAAGAGCCCAGAAGGCAGAAGTAGCTCTATATCAGGTATATGAAGCCAATAATTTGGAGCAGCTTGATTTAGAGACAGAAATGGACTGCGCTATTCTCGGCGATGCTTGCTACAAGGTTACATGGGACCACGAGTCACAGCAAGTCAGGGTTACTGCTCCTGATATTCAGGGGATATATGCCTGGTGGCTCGGAGATGATGTTGCCAGAATATGGCGGGTGGTATCTAAATATGGCCTTAGTGCTGAAGAGGCTGAATTACTCTATAACATAAAACCGAGGAATAAGACAGCCACTATCGTTGAGGTCTGGACGGAGCGAGACTTTGAGCTTTACCTGGATGGTGTTCTTCGGGAAAAGAAGGTTAACCCCTACGGATTTATACCGTTTATTATCTATCCCAACCTGAGAGAGCCCAAGAAATTCTGGGGTACATCTGATTTAGCTCAGATTATGGAGCCGCAGCGAGAGCTAAACCGGGCGATGAGCCAGCTATCCCGGATACTGGAGTTATCGGGTAATCCGATTGCTATCCTGGAGAATGTCGAGGAGTCAGAGGATATTGCCATCAGGCCGGGGGCGGTCTGGAACATACCAGAGGATGCTAAGGCGTATTTGCTTGATTTGTTACAGGGTGGTGGTGTCAAATTGCACGTTGACTACATTAATTTGCTGTATAGGACCCTGCATGACATATCAGAATCACCGCGGGCGGCGTTTGGAGCTACCGAGAGAGATTTGTCCGGGGTAGCCATGGAGATTGAACTTCACCCTTTACTACAGAAAGTTCGGAGAAAGAGACTAATCAGGACGGGAGCCTACAATAAACGGAATGAGATGGCGCTTAAGCTCTTGGAGAAATATCGGGGGGAGAGCTTTGGGGACAACCGATTGAGGGTGGTATGGGGGCCGGTGTTGCCTCAGGATGTGACTCGACTGGTAGCCAACGAGCAGTTATTAGTTCAAACAGGCATTCACTCCAGGCGCCACGCAATGGATGAGATAGGAGTAAAAGATCCTGAGAACGAGTTTAAGCGGTGGCTTGAGGAAAGAGAGACCATCCTCAGGATGAACAAAGAGCTTAATGCCAAGCCTACTCGAGACAGAGCGAGAGAGAGAGCTTCAGAATCTCAAGTAGAAGGTGTTGAGGAGTCTTTGTCCGACTAGACAGCTCTAGTCACCAAAGAGTGAAGGAAGGAGGACGAAAAGTGCCTGATAATGACGAACTAAATCCGCCAGAGCCTGCTGTCGAGAATTCAACGGAGGGTGTGTTGGCTCAGAGTGAAGAACCTCGGGAAAGGGTTACCGAGCTTGAGGATTTAATAAAACAGAAAGACCAGGAGATTACTTTAATGGGTGCTCGTATCTCGGAATTTGAGCAGACGATAACCAGTCTGGAGAGCGAGATTGCTGCCTTGAAACAGGTGGTGACTGAATCCAACGGTAATGCGGATAAACTCGGTGAGAACTTAAAACAGGCGGTGTCCAGTTATAGGGCACTGGTGGTTCAGGCTAACCCCGGTGTTCCGGAGGAGCTAATTACCGGGGATAGCATCGCGGCAATCGCTGATTCTCTGGAATCGGCCAAGACACTTGTTTCCAAAATAAGAAATGGTATGGAGGCTGAAATTTCGCTGGTTAGAGTACCGATTGGTACTCCGGAGAGGGCAGCACCTGACCTGTCAGGGCTATCTCCGAGGGAAAAGATTCAATACGCAGTCGGAGGCTTTTCTTCCTAGAAAGGAGTAAAAGCTAATCAAGAAATATAAAGGAGGAACAAAATGGCGTTAACTTTAGCAGAAGCATCAAAATTATCTAATGATGTATTACTACAAGGGGTGGTGGAGACCATCGTAAAGGATTCACCTATCCTGCGGCGTCTTCCCTTCATCGAAATCGTGGGTAACGGCTTAACCTATAATCAGGAGAAGACCCTGCCCAGCATTGATTTCTATGATGTGGGTGATACCTGGGATGAATCTACCCCAACTTTTGAACAGATAACGGCTAACCTGAAGATTATGGGCGGCGATTCCGATGTTGATAATTTTCTGAAGGCGACTCGTAGTAATGTTCAGGACTTGGAGACAGCTGTCATCGAGCTTAAGGCCAAGGCACTCCAGGATAAGTTTGAGGATACTTTTATTTACGGGGACTCAAGCGTAAATGCCAAGCAGTTTGATGGGCTGAAAACACTTGTTGATACGGCTACCGCCAGCGACCAGGTAATAGCCATGGGGGATACCGGGGCTACCCTAACGCTGAATAAGCTGGATGAGCTTATTGATGCTGTTAAGGGTGGTAAGCCTGATATGCTGCTGATGAGCCGCAGAACAAGGCGGAAGATTAATGCTCTGGGTAGGGCAGCAGGGGGAATGATGGACACGGACCGGGATACCTGGGGCAACTTTGTCCAGCTGTGGGATGGTATTCCTATTGGTGTTAATGACTGGATACTTGATACCCATGTCTTGGTTGACGGCCTGGAAACAGCCACCACCGGCGACACCTGTTCCACTATCTATGCTATTCAATTTGGAGAAGGTGGCTTGTGTGGGTTAACCAGCCCTGGTTTCTTGCAAGCCGAGCCGATTGGCTCGTTGGAGAACAAGGACGCTTCCCGGACGAGAGTCAAATGGTATGTGTCTCTGGCTCTGTTTAGTGCGATTAAGGCAGCCGCTCTAATCGGTGTTCAGGACTAAAATAGATCGATGGAGAGGGGCTTAGCCCCTCTCTCAATAAGGAGGTAAATTATGGCAGAAGTTTACATAACACAGCCCAAGCTACACCGAAGTAATGTCACTAGCGTTGACGCTGCTGACCCGGCCGATATTTCTGGTGCTGTTGATAGTCAGGGGTACAAGGAGTGCCGTTTTGATATCACCATCACCGGCACCGACCTCTCCAGCCTGGAGACTCAGGTCATCTTCTGGAACCAAAAGCAAGAAAAGTGGTTTGGCGGTAGCACGAGGACCTTTACCGTTACCGGACAGCATGCCCTGGTGGTCGATTCAAGAGGGGCAATCATATTCCTTAAGGTAATCGCTTTCTCAGGGACATCATTTTCCCTGTCAGCGGACTATGCCTTAAGCTAGGAGGTGAAAACATGCTTAAACTAGCTGGAGAACTACTAGAAGGACAACTGGCTGAACACGTAGCTGACCTTGATGCTCATACCAGAAACCCGTTTGAAGAGATTATAACGGGGCAGTATTCTAATGTTCTGGTTAACCTAGATATAAGCGTTAAAACATTGGTTGCTGACCATTTTTATGCTACTCCTTATATGGCAGCGCGGTTGCTTACGGTAGACAGGATAGCTGTTGAAATCAAAACTGCCGCTGTTGATAAATCAGCCCGCCTTGGCATATACCGAAATGGCACGAATATGTATCCAGGGGCATTAGTGCTGGATTGTGGCACTATAAATTGCGGGACTACCGGTGTTAAAGAGATAGTTATAGGCCAACAATTGTCTAAAGGGCTCTACTGGCTGGCAATTGTCAGTGATGGGGCCCCACAGATAGAGCAGGCATTAGTGGTTAGCAAATTTTTGGGTGTCATTGGTAACAATTATTCTAGTTACTACGTAGGTTGGGACGTATCACAAGCCTATGGCGCTTTACCAGACCCATTTACCATCGGGGGTTCCTTAGTGCAGAACGTTACCAGAGTGCCTTATATTGTCTTACGCCCCGGTAGTTTGGATTAGGAGGAACGAATGATAGAGACAAGGTATAAAACAATCGAGACTTACGATAATGGCGGGAACCTGATAGCAACAGGGCAAATTCCCTACGAGCTTTCTGATGAGGAACTGGAGAGGGAGGAAGCAGAGAAGGTGGTTACTGAACTTTCCACTATAGACGAAGATAACTTTACGCTTCCGCAGGTTGCCAGGCTCCTGAAAGCATTAACCAGATTAAGGAGATAGACGATGAATTTAAGTGAGATGAGGCCCATAGTCAGACGTGACCTCAGGGATGAGGACGAGGATAATTACCGCTGGACTAATGATGAATTGGATAGGCACAGCCTTCATGTCGTTAGGGAGTTATCCGAGGCTATTCCCTGTGAACAGAAAGCGACGAAAGCTACGCTCTCTGGTTCCAGGGAGGTTGATATCTCTAGCTTGAGTGACCGTATTATGGTTCAAGCCGTGGAGTACCCGGTGGACAATTTCCCCAAAAGGTTCCAGCGCTTTACCCTGTGGGGGGACACTTTAACCTTATTGGGCGACGAAGTACCTGACGGCTCAAACGCCTATATCTACTACGGTAAACTCCATACTCTTGGTGTTTCAAGCTCCACCATACCATCCTATCTTGAAGATTTAGTTGCTACCGGAGCCTGTGGCTATGCCGCTGTGGAGTGGGCAATCTACGCTGTAAACCGTGTCAATGTTGGTGGCACCATGACCTCCAGGGAATTTCTAGCCTGGGGGAATGAGAAGCTAAGGTTTTTTAAGAGTGAGCTAAAGAGACTGGGTATGAGGAACCGGGTGAGAGTGCGCTCTATGTATAAACCCTGCTATCTCGTGGTCTCTAAGGCAACTGATTACGGACCTTAGTTAAAGAAAATACTGAGTTAAACATAGGGGGGTGATGTGATAAATATCTATGAAGCACTGTGGTCAAGGATAGGTGGCAGGCCGTGGACCTATATCCTGCGTGATGCCTGGCATAAGTTTGAAGGACTCTGCATCGTCGGTCTGGTTGCCGTCGGTGCTGTCATGGGGCACTGGTTATGGGAGTCAGTTTTCTGGTTGCTAGCGGTCTTTACTCTTGGCTATATCGCCGGCCATCTTTTCTGGGGGACAACGTATCTTCCCAACCAGGGAGAGACTGGCAATACAACCGGTGGAGTAGTGTAATGAGAAACTTATCGGAAACCCTGCTATCTGCCCAGAAGGAGGCAACGAGAACCCCCTATGTTAAACTCGAAGCCAAGAATAAGATTGCCGGAGTGGTCAGGTACGACTGGTCGCGGCTTTACAGTGGCGCTGAGGAGGATTACTTTCACGCTGTAACCATGCCTGGTGACGGCTCACTGATTCGGGCCAAGGTGACGCCCCCATCTGATTCCAGGAAGCTATATCGTCAGCGGGTGGCTGATCCTGACCCGGAATCTGATTTTAGCCAGTGGACCTATACCAATCAGTATAATGTCGTTATCGTAGCTAGCTGCTCATATGGAACTGATGTGTCTATCTTCTGGATTAAGAGTGATCGCAAGATTTATCAACTGGAGAGTACAGACTATGGCGTAAACTGGGGTAGTCCTCAACTCCTTGGCTATACTCCGACCACTGCTATCTACGGCATCACCGCTGCTTATAAGCCTAACGGGGATATTGCTCTTTTCTTTGCCGACCAGGCTACCTTATACGTCATGAAAAGGGTAAACGGTAGCTGGGGCAGCAGTACTGCCTGGGATAAATCAACCGGTGATTTGTCTGGTGTGGCCACTGTTTATGATGGAGACTGGAATCTCGTTGTTACCGGCGAAGATACCAGTAATAACTATAAGCTATGGTCGCTGGTATATGGTGATGGTGATGAAGTTACCGCTGGTACTTGGTCGGAGCTAAAAGAGATTGCTGTTGCCCCGTCAGATGGAGACTTTCAGTACCACAGAGCCTTTCTGGATAAACCAGATGTCTATCGTACTTTCTATGTGGAAAAGTTTACCGGAACGGAATCATATAGCCGTCCTTTTTGGTCTTACTCTGTCCCTGATACGGCTTTTACCAATAACCTGTGGCATGAACCGGTGCCGTTTAACCTGTCCTCGGAATACGGGCTGGCTATAGCTCATCATGGTGACTATTGCTGGCTATCAAACCCTAGTGGAGTATGGCGGGCCAGTAAAGTGGAACAGGCCATCAACTTGACTGCCGATGTACTCTCTCTAAAACAAGAGACCGGTGAAAAATCAGGTAGACTGATAGTGGAATTAAGGAATGATGAGGGACAGTATACTTCACCCGGGCAAGGAGACTTACAAGCCCTGAACATTGGCTGTCAGCTTGAATTAAGCCCTGGTTATCTGACTACGGCCGGTAACGAGGCAAGCTCGGGGCAAACCTTTATCCTTGATACCTACGAGCATACCAGCTCTGCCGGTAAAGCCAGCTTGATGCTGTACGCCTCGGATGCTTGGGGATTGTTAGATGCTTGGGTAGCCAGGCATCAATTTCGCTGGAACAAGAGCTCCAGCCAGATGAGTGTCAAGCAAATCCTTGAGTTTGTTCTTTCTCGGGTGGGCTTAAAGCTTGAGGTTAAATCTCAATCATCAGTGATAATCGGCTATTATCCTGATTTTGCCATCAATCCTAATAACCAGGGAGAAATAGTTGTCAGAAAACTATTATCCTATGTCCCTGATGTGTTGCTTATTGAGGGTAGCAAAGGCTATATCATAAATCCACTGGCAACGGATAGTGCGGTCTATTCTTATGGCACAACCCACCTGGTATTCGATGGCAGGTATAGAAATGTGGCTTGGGCTGTTAACCGTGTTCAGATTGAGGGATATGATCCGGTAGGCGATGAATCAATAGTCGTGGATTCTTTTGCCTGGGATGAAATAAATAAACTCTATGACCGGCTGAGGCCTCTTGAGGACAAAAATATAGATACGGTAGCCGGAGCCCAGACTAGGGGAGAAGCCTGTTTAAGAGAAGCCGAAATAGAGTCAGGCGGCGGTGTAATTAGAATTCCGGTGAATTGTGGACAACAGCTCTACGACGTGATTGACATAACAGATGTTCGAGCTGGGCTTAGTGCGGAGAAAAAGCGAATCCTCGGTTTGACCCTGATTTATAACCCTCGTCGGGGAGAATACGAGGAGCGGTTATCATTGGGAGAAGTTTAACGGCTTAGAAGGAGTGAATGGAAATGAGATTGAAGAAAGCAGTGCTGAAAAGTTTTAACTCTGGTAATTATGTCGCTACGGTCCAACTAGTCGGTAGTTACAAGGTATATCTGGAGGATGTTACTGTCGCCCGAAACTTGCCTGCAGCCGAGATGACGGCAGGCAGAAAGGTGGCCGTGGTATTCTTTGATGAGCATAATCCCAAAGAAGCGGTATTAGTAGCCGTTTATACATGAAGATATCTGGCTTTTATCTGGGAAGAGCCTGGGCTAGAGCTGTTTGTATTGACATTACACTTAATTCAGCCTACAATTACCGTTAGCAGCTATGGCAAGACATAAGACAGCAGATAATATTGGGTAAAGATACCTCGCCCGGCATGCATGTTCTGACAGGAGATATAATGACCAGGAGATATAATGACGCGACTTAGTAAGGTTATACCTGCTATTCTTACCGATGACCCCGAAGCTCTGGCTAATATGGTACAACAGGCGGAAAGGTTCACTACCTATGTGCAGTTCGATATTATGGATGGCCATTTCGTTCCTTCGCGCAGTATAACCTCTGATGACCTGAAGGCTCTTTCCATGGATCTTACTTGGGAAGTGCACCTCATGGTACAGGAACCGGAGAAATACCTGAAAAGTTTCTGGGAAGCGGGAGCACGAAAGGTGGTCTTTCATTTTGAGGGGACTTCATCACCGGAGGAAGTCATTTCTCAAACAAGAAACCTTGGCCTGGGGGTAGGACTGGCTGTCAATCCAGAGACTCCTATCTCCGCTATCTACCCATTGGTTAGCACAGTAGACAGTGTTCTTTTCCTGACAGTTAACCCTGGTTTCTATGGTAGTCCATTCATACCCGAAGTTCTGGACAAGGCGTTGGAGCTACGTAATGCCTATCCTGATATGGAGATAGGTGTAGATGGAGGTATGAAAGAGAGTAATGTCGCACGAGTTGCCCGAATGGGGGTTGACGTGATTTATGTGGGAAGCGCTATATTCTTACAGCCGGAGCCGGGCAAGAGTTTCCGCCACCTGCTGGCGCTGGCTCAAGATGGCTCGCGGCAGCGGGGCCAATAAGCATTTCGTTAGTGAATAAGAGGGTAGCTAGATTAATTTGTTTACGAGTTTTGAGATAGCCTCTTTATCATACCGGCTGAGATGAGCCTTGGCAACACGTCGTCCTAAAGACTGTAGTGCTTGAAAGTCTCCCATAGCTTCTGCATCAGCAACTACACCAAAGGTATAAGGTTCACCAGGTATTGGCAAATCTTTTTCATGGTCTCCGGTTATCTGTAGAAATAGTCCCGTGTTTGGCCCGCCTTTGTGTAACTGCCCGGTAGAGTGCAGGAACCGTGGCCCATAGCCAAGAGTAGTGGCGATGTGGTATTTTTCTGCTACTTTCTGGCGTAAGTCTGCTAGCACTTTGTCTCTCCCAGGTGTCTGAGAAACATAAGCCATGATAGCTAGATATTTCCCCCTTCCAGCCTCAGCCAGCAAATCGGCAAAAGAAACAGCGGCTTCCACTGGCGTGAGGTGGCCAGAAGCCGTATATTCTTGCAACAGACGTTTCGTTGCATCCTTAGCTGCTTGCACATCGGGCTGGTCAAAAGGATTGATGCCCAGTATGGCGCTGGCTACCGCGGTGGCAAACTCCCATCGAAAGAACTCGGCTCCCAGTTCATAGTAATTTTGCAGCTCTATGGTAACTACCGGTTTTCCCGAAGATTTTATCTTCTCTACCGTAGCGTCGGTAATAGTGTTATTGTCGTCATCTAGGCGCAGGTAGATAAACAGGCGGTCATCACCATAATGAGCGAGAGCCATCAGGGGCTCACCAACAATCGGGACGATACCCTTCCCATCTTTCCCGGTACTTTCAGCAATAAGCTGCTCTACCCAGAGCCCAAAGCTACTGATGGCTGGTGATGTAATCAAGGTAAACTTGTCACGTCCCTGAAGAGCTAAAGAACCTAAATATGCCCCTAGCCGGGCTCCCGGGTTTTCACTGATAGGAACAGAGGCAGCGCATTTCTTCCGCATACTGTCCGCCTGGTTAAGTAGCAAAGTAATGTCAACTCCAATCAATGCTGCCGGAACCAGACCAAAATAAGAAAGTACCGAGTAGCGGCCACCGATGTCGGGTGAATTTAAGAATACGTGGCGGAACCCTGTCTTCTTAGCCAGTTTGACCAACGGTGTTCCCGGGTCGGTGATGGCAATAAAACTCTGCTTGGTTCTCTCTTCTCCCACAACCGATTCCACCAGGCTTCTGAAGTAGTGATAGAGAGAGATAGGCTCAGTGGTGCTGCCAGACTTTGAGGATACCAGAAATAACGTATGCGCCGGGTCAATAGCATCAGTCACTGCCTGTATCGAGGCTGGTACTATTGAGTCCAGCACAATCAGTTCCGGATAGCCCGTGATACTGCCAAAGGTCTGTCGCAGTACCTCGGAGCTCAGACTGCTGCCACCCATGCCGAGTAGAACTATATGGCGAAAGCCACTATCTCGTATTTCTTGGGCAAAAGTCTGTAAGGCAGGTATTTGTTCCCTCATCAGCTCAGTAATCGTAAGCCAGCCCAGGCGATTAGTAATCTCGTTGGGGTCTGGCTTCCAGACGATGTGATCTTTTTGCCATATTCGTCTTACTATATCATGTTGACTGAGGTCAGCTAGTGTTGCTTCCATGTCGTCGTTATACTGGCCAATGCTGGTGTGCGATTTATTGTTGTAGCTCTTCATAACCGATCTCTTCGTTTCCTTGGAGAGCTTGACGCTCAATAGCCAGGGTTTTCCCCAGTCGGCGGCGGTGTCTCTCCTCACCGGTAAAGCGTGCCTTGAGGAAAGTTGTGACCAATTCTGTAGCTAGTTCTATGCCAATAATCCGTGCTCCCAAGCAGAGGATGTTCATGTCGTCGTGTTCTACTCCTTGGTGTGCGGAGTAGGTATCGTGGCAGAGGCAGGCCCGTACACCCGGCACCTTGTTAGCGGCGATACAGGTGCCGACACCGCTACCGCAGAATATAATACCCCGCTCCGCTTTGCCTGAGGCTACGGCTTGGGCAACAGCGTATGCGAAATCGGGGTAATCGTCATTCTGGTCAAAGGTATGAGCACCCAGGTCTAATATTTCATATGCGTCACCAAGGCGGGTGGATATATCGCTTTTTAGGTCAAAGCCCCCATGGTCGGCTCCCAGGGCTACACGCAGTTTCATATTTTATCCCTCCGCTCGAAACCCATTAAGGCTAGTATAATTACCGTTTGCTATAGGTTTACCAGCTTGGCACTATGCATGTCAGGGATAGCTAATATTTCCTGCTGCTGTTTCTCAGGCAGTGGTTCATCCAAGGCTAATACCGCCAGTGCCTGCCCTCTGGGTTTAAGACGGCTAACGTTCATAGAACTGATATTAATATCGGCATCGCCAGTTATTCTGCCGACAGTTCCCATTAGTCCAGGGCGATCCTGGTGGTCGAGGAACAGGAAATGCCCTTCTGCGGGGACAATATCAATCCAGTAGTTATTAACCCGGACAATATGTGATTCTTTACGTATCACTGTACCGGCGGCAGTAGTATCTCCAGCACTGGTAGTGGCCTTCACAGTAATGAGGCTGGCATAGTTCTCACAGGTTGCTTTCTTCTGTTCTATTACAGATAAGCCACGACGAGTAGCCACCAGATTAGCATTGACCAGATTAATTCGTTCCTCACTTATCTCTTCAAGCAATCCTCCCAATGCAGCTGCTTTGAGAGCATTGGTATCATAATTCGCGATCTCACCTTCATATCTAATCTCAATAGCATTCATCTGGCCTTCAGTTAACTGGCTAATCAACCTGCCGACTTTAGAGGCTACCTTCATAAAGGGTGTCAGCACTGGCAGGTCTTCTGCTGAGATAAACGGGGCGTTAACCGCATATCTGGCTGATCGTCCGTTAAAGACATCAACAATTTGGTGGGCTACCTCGGTGGCTGCTAAAACCTGAGCTTCTGTGGTGGAAGCCCCTAGGTGAGGGGTAACAATGATTTTGTCATTTTCAAATAATATGCTCTTGGTGCATGGTTCTTTGGCAAAGACATCAATGGCGGCACCAGCCACTTTGTTCTCGTTAATCGCTTTTACCAGCGCTTCTTCATCAATTAAGCTGCCTCGGGCGGTGTTGATGATGCGCATTGTGGGTTTCACTAAAGCCAGTTCTTTAGCTCCGATTAGCCCTTTCGTTGATTTAGTTAACGGAATATGTAAGGTGATAAAATCTGATTCTTTAAGAAGCTGTTTTAGGGGTACGAGCTCAACCTGGAGATTGCGGGCGTAGTCAACAGCGATAAAGGGATCATAGGCAATTAGTTTCATCTCAAGGCCTCGGGCGCGTCTGGCTACTTCAGAACCGACATTGCCCAGACCAATGATACCCAGCGTTTTACCCTTTACCTCAGTGCCCATGAAATCACCCCGGCGCCAGACACATGTTTTGAGAACGGCATTAGCCTGAGGAATATGGCGAGCCAGAGAAAGCATCAGGGCAATACTGTGTTCTGCGGCTGATACCGTGTTGCCGGAGGGCGCGTTAACTACGGCAATACCCCGGCGGGTTGCCTCTTCCACGTTAATATTATCTATCCCCACACCAGCCCGGCCAATGATCTGTAACTCCTTGCCAGCTTCTATAACCTCGGCTGTAACTTGGGTCTGACTGCGTACCACCAGTGCCTCATAGTCACCAATGATGGTTACTAGCTCATCTGGTTTAAGCCCCGTTTTAACATCTACCTGAGCACATTCACTCAAGATTTCGATACCAGCATTGGAAATGGGATCAGCTATTAACACCTTCATTTTAGTCACTACTTTCTAAACCCAGCCTGTGGTAATACCACTTTTAATGCTGAGAGTACTGCTTTAATATCATTCTCAGTCACCCAGCCCAGATGACCGATACGGAATATTTTACCGTCTAAAGTCTGCTGGCCACCAGCCAGTACAATCTGACGCTCCTCGTTCATAATCTTACGCATCTTCTTAATATCAAGCCCACCCGAAGCTGCCACTGCAGTAACGGTATTGGAGGCGTACTTTTCGTCAGCAAAGAGAGATAGACCCAGTGATTTAACTCCATCACGAACAGTCTTGCCTATCCGGGCATGGCGAGCTACGATATTGGGGAGCCCTTCCTCAACCATCATTTCCAGCGATACCGATAGAGCAAATACTATAGAAAGGGCTGGTGTCCAGGGTGTTTGCCCTTTTTCTAAATAACTCTTGGCTTTGGTAAAGTCCCAGTAAAAGCGGGGCATTTTGGCAGTTGAGTGTGCCTGCCAGCCTTTCTGGCTGATACTCACCATGACCAGTCCTGGCGGCACCATCCAGCCTTTCTGAGAGCCGGTAACAACAACATCGCAGTGCCAGTCATCGACCGGCAGGTCAATTGAGCCCAGGCTGCTAATGGCATCAACCAGCAGCAGTTTATCAAATTCTTTGACTGCTGAGCTAACCGAAGCTAGGTCATTGGTAACGCCGGTGGAGGTTTCATTATGGGTGACCAAAACTGCTTTGATTCTTGGTTCAGCTTTAAGAGCCTGACGTATGGCATCCGGGTCGGCTGCTTTACCCCATTCAGAACGGAGTGGGATTACCTCGGCGCCAAACTGCTCGGCAATAGTGCTAAAACGTTCTCCAAAGACACCGATAGACACCGATAATACTTTGTCGCCGGGGGATAGCGTGTTAACGATAATGGCTTCCAATCCTCCGGTACCAGAGCCAGTAAGCACAAAAACATCATTCTTGGTCTGGAATAGTTGCTTTAGTTTAGCCGTTACGTCGTTCAAAGCCTGGGCAAACTCTGGGCCGCGATGGTTTACCATCGGTCTAGACATCGCTTGTAAGACTTTGTCAGGCACCGGGGTAGGTCCGGGAATGCGTAGATTAGTCATTATCTTTTCTCCTTCACCTTACTTATTCAATTATATCTGAATCAAGCACTTTAGCAAAG